>JAFYET010000273.1 GCA_017544125.1 Ruminococcus sp.
GTCGCTGTCCTTGATACGGTTTATGAGCGAGCCTATCTCCTGCATTTTGAAATATATCGCCTCTTCATCGGGGGCGACCTCGGTCAGGTCACGGCTCGACCTTATTATGCGCCGCACCCTGTCACCGTCCTCCTCCATCTCCGAGCAAAGCAGCTCTATGTGGTCAAATACACGGTCAAGCTCATGGGTTATCTTTACCCGGTTGTCGCTGTGTTCCTCTATCTCATCAACATCACAGCTGAGTATATCTATCGTTTCCTGCTCAAAGACAAGCAGCCTGTCCTTTATCTTGTCGAGCAGCTCGATTATTTTCGTTTCATATATTTTTTCCATACATATCTCTCCAAAAAATGCACTTGAAAAAAATCATTTGTTGTGTTATAATGTTCTTGACTAAAACTATACAACAAGGAGTGAGCCGGCTTATGAATATGTCCCACCTTGAAGCAGTTTTGTATTTTGATAAGGTCACGGTAAAGGGTATAGCTGATATATCCCTCTCCGACCGTTCCTGCGCATTCCGCAGTGATTTTGTGCCGATACTGCACTTCGGCTCTGAGGTAACTATCGTCACCAAGATAAACGGCATACCGTTTTTGAAGGTGACGGGCTCTGTTTATCTCTCGTCAAAGCGCTTTATGCGTGTGCAGCCGATAACGCTTGCACTTTTCAAAAATGCCGAGAGGCTTTGCGAGGTGCCCGTGTCGGTCGATGCCGAGAAGATATCAAAGGGGCTTTTCTCGGGCAAGAAGCGCACAAGCTGTACGATAGTCGCCTGCTCTGCAAAGACTATGATGCTCACGGGCGATGTCACCCCCGAGCGTGGCGACCAGACGATAGAGCTGATGATCGCCGACCCGATGTTCTTCGGTGAGACCTGCGTCAGGCTCAAATATTCGGGCGACGGTATGCTCTTTGGCAAGGGCAGCAAAAAGACCCGCTATATTTATAAGATAGTGAAGATAGAAAAGCGCAGCTACAGCGAGTATATGCGCTTTATCAGGCAGTGTACTATCGAAAGGCTCGCCAAGAGCCTGAGATAAAACCCAGCATAATCAAAAAAGCAGCAGGAGATGCGACATCGCCTGCTGCTTTCTTACTGCTGTAAAAATTGCAACGCCTTACGGCTCCGTCCTCGGGGCGTTATTTTTTGCTTAGCATATCTGCAAGGATCTCGGGAGTTATTCCCTTAGCTGCCGAGCCCTTGTTTTCCTCTGCGGTCTGTTTAAGCTCTGCCCTGAGCACCGATACGTCACCGGGGGCTTTTATGCCGAGCCTGACCTTATCGCCTGCCACCTCTACAACGGTAAGCTCTATCTCACCGCCGGGGGTGCCCAGCACCAGCGCCTCGCCTTTCTTTCTTGAAAGAATAAGCATCTGCTATCACTGCTCCTTCCCGCCGAAAAGTGAATAGCGGAAGGGCAGATCATCTTCACTTACAGCCTGAGCAGCCGTGAAGTTGTTCATATTGAAAAGAAGCGGGCTCTTGAGGTTTACCGTGGTCTTTACGGTATCCTCCTTGATAGATGCCATGAGCCACATCTCGGTGAACTCTCCGCCGATAGCCTCGAGCGTTTCCTTGTCAACTGCGGGCTTATAGCCATCAACAAGCGCCGAATTAGCGATGATGAAGCAAAGCTCCTTCTCCTCTACGCTCTGGAGCCACGCAAAGCCCTGTATATCCTGATCCATGATCATAACGAACTTTGAATACTCCTCAAAGCCAAGTATAGGCTTAACGAACGTCACTACGTCCTTTTCATCAATTTCTGCCAAGCCAAAATCTCTGGTTTCTATCTGCATACCAAAAAACCCTTCTTTCTTTATTTTTATTATAAGGGCACTTTTCTTCTTCCCTGATGAAAGCCGCCGTGCGCATGGCAGCTCACATAAAAGCCGCAGAAAGCGCCATTATGACCTGAATTACTCAACGCCCTCCTGATTGCCGAGGTACTCGATAGTTACCTTCGGGTACTGGGTTATCTCCATCTGGAAGCGCCCGGGCACGAATTCCATCTCACGCCGTGAGCTGTTCCAGGATGAGTTCCAGTCGTTATTGTCGGGGTTGTTTATAAGTGACGACATATCGAACTTCGTCACAAAATCCGAGCTGTCAAAGTCGGCAAAATGCAGCACCGAGGTAAAGACGTTGTCAAAGCTGTGGGTATTGGCTAAGAGCTGGTCATCACTGGTGATGCTCTGACCCGAGAATTTGGTTATCTCGGCAGATGTGGTGCTTCGCACACCCGTCTGGTTGACCCTTGCTCTCGCAAGAGAGCGGAAGTTCTCGCTTGTCTCAGCGCCCTTCTGCGCTTCCTTGACTATTGACGGGTCGGTCTTATAATCGGCGGTCTGCTGCTTTCTTATCTGAGCCGCCTGAGCTCTTTTTATCTCAGCTACGTCCTGCTCCTTGGCACGCAGCTTTGCACGCTCGATCTTTATCTCATACTCGATCGGCGTAGTTGTGATCTTAAGCAGTGACATATCCTCATTCCTCCCTCCGAATCATATCAATGCATTATGCATTATCTTATGTAGTCCATAAGGCTCTGCGGGAGTATCTGGCTGCCGAATTTAAGGGTGAGCAGCCAGGAGTAGTTATACTCCTGCATCTTTGTTATCTCATCGGTGTCGTTTATGCCCTCGGTGTTCTTCCTGATTATCTCAAGGTCTGTCGCCTCGTCCTCGAGCCTTTCGCCCTTTTCTTCAAGGAAAGCCGAGCGTGTGCCGAGGTTTGCTATACCCACGAGCAGGTCATCATAGCCGTTTTCCAAATGGTCACGCAGAGCGCCGAGCCTTTCGGTGTCGTTATCCTTAAGCGCTTCCTGCATTTTTGTGAGTATATCATACATATTGTTGGATACGGTCTCGGTCTTTTCAACTCCATCCTTATCCTCATAGGTTATCTCGCTTGTGCCGTAGCCTGTCCATTCAAGCCCGGGGAAGCTCATCTTGAATACCGAATTCTCATCAAAGCTCTCGCCGTCGGGCTTTAACTTGAGCCCGAGCCCTATGTCAACATAGGTATCGCCGCTGAGATCCACCTGAGCGCCGGAAGCATCGTAATACTTGCCGTCGGTCTGTACTATCTCGCTTGCCTTTATGCCGTTATAAAGCAGCTCGCCGCCATCGGAAACGGTATAGGGGGTCTCGCCGTTGGTACCGCCGAGAATATACTTATCCATATAAAGCGAGTTCATATTGTCAACAAGCCCACGCTTTGTCTCCTCTAAGCTCTCTTCAAAGATAGCCCTCGAGGTCGGGTCGGTGTTGGTGCCGTTGAGTGCCTTCTCTGCGAGGGAGGAAACATTCTGCACCTGCTCGTTTATGGTCATGAGTGCATTTTCAGCAGCGCTCATCTGCTCTCTTGCAGCGGCAACATTTGCGCTGTACTGAGCATTGCGGTAGATAGCCGTGCGGTTGCGAAGCGCCTTCTTGCCGAGGGAGACATTCTGCGAGAGCCTGTCAAAGCCTCTGCCCGTCTCGAGCTTTTCAAACTGCTCGGCATATCTGCTCATAGTATTATTGGCATTGAACAAATAGGTGTTCGTCATCTGCCTTGAAGTTATCCTCATAAATAATCACCCCTCTTAGGTATAAGAGTTAAGATGTAAGAGCCCTGCTCCTGTATCTTACCGCATTTCTTACCTCTCACTTCTTACTTCTAAACTGCCATCTGGTTGATGATGACATCGAGCAGGTCGTCCATTACGGTCATCATTCTCGAGGCAGCCTGGAATGCACGGTTATACATGAGCATATTTGCAGTCTCCTCAGTTTCGGAAACACCCGTTACCGAGTCACGCATCTCGGAGATGTTGTTGCCCACTGTCACCGCAGCCTCATAGTTCTCATTGATATAGCTTAAGTCGCTTCCGAGGGTTATAACATAGTCGGAAACATAGTTTTCAAAGGTGCCCGTGAACCCGTCAAACTCAAACTGCGAATTCGTCAGCTTTGCTGTCAGGTTCAGAAGCCCCGAGTTATCTATATTCTTGCCGTTGTCATTAAGAAGATAGGTAGCGCTCTCTGAAAGCTCATCGGTTATCCAGATATTGTTTGCATCAACGTGCATATCGGGGTAAACGCTGCCGTCATCTGTCTCGCAGCCCACCAGCTTCTTATATGAAAGCACATTGCCGTCAGCATCGACTTCATCGGGTATGGTGTTATTGCATATAGCCGCAAACCTTACTGCGAAGGAATTTATCTTATCCTTATAGTACATAATGCCCCTGTCAGAGCTTTCTGTGCCGTTCTGGATATTAACGCCCCTGCCGTTTATCAGCTTGCTCTCAGCACTGAGTATGCCCTTGCCGGTATCAGCAGCCTGTGCGTTTGACTTCCAGAGGACGTTGACTGTGCCGTCGGTATTCTCAGAATACATCAGCTCGTCAACTTCAAGCCCCTTGACAGCCGTTCTTGCCCCGAAGGATACGTTTATAGTACCGTCGTTATTATAAGAAACGCCTATCTCGCCATAGGTCGAAAGCTCATCGAGCACCTTGTTCCTTGCATCGAGAAGCTCATTCGGGCCGTACTCGCTGGTATACTCGTTTGAAACGAGGGCGTCCTTTATTCTCTTGTTATAATCCTTTATCTCGTTGAAATACTTATTGACATCGGCAACATCGGTCTGTAAGCTGTCCTTATACTTAGCAGCCACCTCATCGAGAGCCTCGGTAGTCTCACGAATGCTTCTTACAACGTTCTCAAAGGCATCGCTGGTGACGGCGGCAAATGTGGGGTTGCCCGCATCTGTCGAAAAATCCTCCAGCGCATCGAACAGCTCGCTCACGGCATTTCTAAGCCCGTAGCCGTTGCCGTCACGCCCTGTATCGTATTCCTGGAGTGCGTCTTCAATATCCGTCATGATAGACGAGCGTGTAGCATAGTCGCCCACATCGGCGCTCTGGTTGCGGAAGGCGGTATCGAGCAGCTTATCTCTTGTCTGCCCTATGCCTATAACGTTAGTTCCCTGCCCTGCAAGAGAAACCTGATTATGCAGGTAGCCCGCTGCGGTGTTGGGGTTCATATAGTTTACCGAAACCTGATCCACACGCTGCCTTGTATAGCCCTGAGAGTTGATATTGGCAAGGTTGTTGCCGGTGATATCAAGCGCCTTCTGGCTTGCAAAAAGCGCAGTCTTGCTGGCTTCAAAGCCCAAAAACGTAGGTCTCATAGTTCATCTCTCCTTATCAGATGTAAGAGGTGAGAGGTAAGAAGCTCACCCCTGCATCTGTGCATCTTTACACTATATCTGTTTGTTCAAAAGGTTGGAATTTGCAAGGTGGCTGTCTGCGAGCCCCTTGGTGTTATATATCGACGATATAGCCGCCGCCTGCTCTATCTCGCCAAGCTGAACGTTCACAAAATCCATCGACCGCTTATTGAGATACTTTATATTCTTGATTATCGAGGTGAGCCTGTTTTTCTGCTCGGTGAGCTTTGCTATCTCCTCGCCGTCAAAATGCCTGAGCACCTCGGAAAATGCCATATTCTCAAACCCCAGCCGCTTACAAAGCTCTATCCTCTCGTCTTCATATGACTGAGCCTTCTTTATCATCGACTGGTAATTGTTCATAGCCTCCTGTATACGAGGCAGCTCGCAGCTCATCAGAGCGTCGAACTTTTCAAGCTCGCACTTCTGCGCCTCGATATAAAAGGCTGTGAATTTCTCCATAAAGCCATAGTATTCCTCAAACGCCGTCAAAACTATCCCCCCTGACCTATCTGACAGCGCTTACGCCAAGCGCTCGAGTATCTTATCTGCGATATCCTCGGAGGATACGAAATAGCTCCCGTCGGCGATGCTTGCCTTAAGAGCGTTTATCTTGTCGGCCGAGCTCAGTGAGTTGACGTTTGCCGCAACAGTTGACCTTACCTTTGCTGCTGCCACATCGGAAGCATCGGCCTTTATCGAGACAACATCGTTTTTAGAGAACTCAAAGCCCTGAGCCTTAACGTCGCCGCTCACCGCCTTCTGTGCAGCAGGGGAAGTCTTAAGACCCTGTGTGCTGTAATTACGCATTGCATCAAATCTGATATTCATAACATCACATCCATCTATATTTAACCTGAGTTTCCGCCGTTAAGCCATAATGACATAACGGTGCTATCGTTCACAATACATATCGGCTATGAATGAAAAGATTAAACAATTAAACCATGCCTTATCATCAATTTCGGCGTTTTGCACAAAATACGGGACTCGTTTTTAATCATATAGAGCAAGGAAAACAGCCACTTTCCCAGTATATGGCAGAGTTTTGCAAGGGCAGGTCGGCACATAAGGCTGCTGCTCCTGCAAAGCGCAGTGGGCGTGGGAGCAAATTATGCTTATTTTTTCGCATTTTCGGGGCAAAAACGCACAAAAAATACTTGAAATTTCCGCTATGATGTGGTATAATAAATAATTGAGATACTATATATTGTGTGTCAAAGGAAGTGAGAGCGCTTGGGAAAGATAATATCCGTAATAACCCAGAAGGGCGGTGTCGGCAAGACGACCACCGTCAATGCCCTTTGCGCTACCCTTTCAAGGAAGGATTACCGGGTGCTTGCCATTGATATGGACCCCCAGGGCAACCTCTCATTCTCGACAGGGGCTGACACCGAATCAAAGCCCACCATATACGAGCTTATAAAGGGCGATGTGGGGGTCAAGGAAGCCATTCAGCGAATGAGCATGACCGACATCGTGCCCTCAAACATCCTCCTCTCGGGCATTGAGCTTGAATACACGGGCAAGAACAGAGAGTTCCTGCTGTATGCAGCGCTCAAAGAGGCGCAGGCTTTCTACGACTATATAATAGTAGACTCGCCCCCGGGGCTTGGCATACTCACGGTCAATGCCCTTACGGCGTGCGATTACGTTATCATTCCCATGATGCCGGATATATTCTCGCTGCAGGGGCTTACCCTCGTTTACGAGACGATAGACTATGTAAAGCACACGATAAACCCCGGCATAGAGATAGCCGGCGTGCTGATAAACCGCTACGTCAAGCGCTCAAAGCTGCACAAGGAGGTCTACGGCACAGCGAAGATGATATGCCAGAAGCTGCACATTCCGCTGTTTGAAACGGTGATAAGAAACTCAACAGCCCTTGCCGAAGCGCAGGCGCTGCAAATGGACATCACCGAGTATGCACGCCGCAGCACAGGCACGAAGGACTTCTCCTCCCTGCTCACCGAGCTCGAACGCTACGGCATGGTGAAGCACCCGTACTAATGCATAATGCATAATGCATAATGCATAATTGAGGTGTCCTGCTTCGCAGGACGTATTATAATTGATAATTACCGCCGCAGGCGGTGTCCGAATGGACATAATGCGCCGAAGGCGCACATTCATTATGCATTATGAATTATGCATTATGCATTGACAAAGAGTGGTGTATATATGGCAAAAACAAGAAAAGATATAGACAAGCAGGCGATGTTCTCGAAGATAATGCCTTCTGGGGATCAGCCGCATACGGTGGCACCGAATGTCAAGAATATGCAGCCCTTTGACCCCTATGAGGACGAGCGTGACAAGCGCTCGGCAGAGGTCAGGGAGGAGCTTGCAAGGCAGCACATGACCCCCGAGGAGATAGAGGCTGAGAAAAAGGCCGAGGAGGAGGCGCTCGCCAAGGAGCAGCAGGCAAAAGCTCCCAAGGCAGACAAAGCCCCCGATGTGGAGGAGATAATAAACACCTACTCCAAGGACAAGGAGGGCGCACCCCAGGCTGAGAGCAAGGAAAAGCCCGAGCCCCCCAAGCAGCCCGCCCCCGAGCCAAAGCCCGCAGAGCCCGCACCTGCCCCCGACACGGCGGTCAAGGTGATAAACATTCACGAGCGAATGGTGGCAAGCAGGATAGAGGCGGCGCTCAAAAAATTCGGCTGCTGCTCTTGTACGCTGTGCCGCAACGATGCCATGGCAATGGCGCTCAACACCGTAAGCCCCAAGTACATCGTGACCACCGAGGCAGACGTTGAGGCGCTGCTCAAAAACGAAAGCCCCGACGAGGTAACGCAGGCGATATCAAAAGCCATTCTCCACGTCAAGGCTAACCCGAGGCACTGAAACGCAGCTGCGCTGCTCAGTGAAAAGTGAATAGTGAATAATGAATAGTTAAGAATAAGAGGTACCGCATTGTGCGGTACCTCTGTTTTTGTTTGTTCTTTGATCATGCCTTTTGGCACAGTGTACTTATGCACGCATACTATGAACAAGTAGTTAACAAATAGCTAATTCAAGAAAAAACCTTTTGAGGTATTGAATTTTAAAAACAACTGCCGATTAGTATTATGTAAGCTATAACCACGGGCGGGAGGTGATCTTATGCAGGTGAACGCAGCGGCGGGCAGCAGACCCGTATACAACGTATCCGAACCATATAAACGGCAGACCGCAGCAAGCGGCGAGACGGCTTTTTCTGCGCCCGGCGATAAGGTCGAGATATCCCCCAAAGGCAGGGAGATGTATGCGCAGAGCGTAGCGGCTCAGAGCAAGGGCAGTGATAGCTATGATGAAATCTTAAGCACCCTGCAAAGCTCCGTGCCGTATATGAAGCTGCAAACAGGCAGTGCCGTAAACACCAAAAATGACGGCAGGGTCAACACCCTTGATATGAACCCAAAGCTGCTTGACAAAATGCAGAGCGACCCCGCATTTGCCCAGAAGATAGGGCAGCGGCTAAAAGATGTCGAGCGGGCGCACAAGCTGGTTGACAGCTATATGAAGGCAACAGGCAGCACCGTTGTGTGCAGCCACGCATATCTTGATGAGGACGGGAATTACTGCTGCTTTGCCATTACCGAGCGCAAGGACGAGCAGAACGAAGAGCTTCGTGCGCAGGCTCAAGAAAACGCCGAAAAGCTCATGGAAGCTGTGCGTGAAAAGAACAAAGATGCCGCCGACAGGCTATCGCAGCTGTTTGCGCAGGCAGAGGAAAAGGGCGTGCTGCTGCTCGATGAGAAGGATATGAAGCTATTCAGCGTGACGGCAAGGGCGTTTGAAGAAGCACAGAGCGGTGAAGCAGATGAAGCTGCCGACGAGGGTGAAACGGAGTCTGAATCGGTGGGCGGCTGTATGGGTATAAATGCCCAGAAGCTCGCACGTATGCTGGCAGCTGCCAAGACACGTTCACAGGTGCAGTCGGTGATAGCGATGATACAGTCGGATATCAAGGAGTGCGACCAGGGTGCGGCAAACGGCTATGATGTTGACGAGGCATCATACAAGGCGGCGGAGCAGCTGCTGAGTCAGGCAAAGTCACAGCTTGCCTCGGCCGACAACAGAGAAGCCACCCCGCAGGAAGAAATGATGCAGGCTATGGCATCGCTTATGTGATTCACAAAAGCAATAAAACCAATATATGCTGAAAAATGATTTTACAGGGAGGTGAAATTTATGGAGGTAGGCGGTGTATTCTTTAGTACGAATGCAAAGACAGTCATGAAGACGGGTGAAGCGCTCGCAAACTTCGAGAAGTATGAGGAGAAGACAGAGAGCGAGGACAAGGCTTCCTCCACAGCAGTCAAGCAGGATACCTACACCAAGAGCGAGGAGCAGGTACAAAGCGACAGCGGCATCTACTCAAAGGAAACTATACAGAAGACCGTTGAGCAGATGGAGGAGCAGCGTGCTCAGGCAATGCAGTCTATGATACAGGAGATGCTTGGCGAGCAGGCAAAGGCAGCAGGGCTGAAATACTTCGGTCCCGACAAGACGCTGTCACTGTCAGACATCACTCAGGAGGATATCGAAGAGGCGCAGAAGTCTATCGAGGACGGCGGCTACTGGTCGGTAGACAGCGTAGCCACAAGGATAATGGACATGGCAAAGCTGCTTGCAGGCAATGACCCGAGCAAGCTCTCGATGCTCAAGGATTCTGTCATCAAGGGCTTTGGCAGTGCAGCAGAGCTGCTTGGCAAGAGCGGTCTTGACGATATGCCCGACATCACCAGACGCACCTATGACGAGGTGATGAGCCGCTTCGATCAGTGGGAAGCTGAGTTTAACGGCGGCGAATAGTATTATTGCCTATAGAATTATGCAATATAAAAAAGACACGCAGGCGCTGGTTTTCAGCACTGCGTGTTTTTTCTATGTCATGTCAGAAGCTGCGGTCGGCAATCCGAATGGGCGACACCTTAATTATGCATTTATGCACGCATTATCCGCTTGCGGAAAACGCTATGCA
>JAFYET010000274.1 GCA_017544125.1 Ruminococcus sp.
GTCAGGAAGCACCTTATACTCATAGTTACCCGAAACCGCAGCGCTTACGCTCATACCCACGCCGAGATCTATCACGCCCTCAGGAAGAACTACCGCTGTACTCAAAAGCATTGATACGCTAAGCATTCCCGCTATGATCTTCTTTCTCATCGGAAAGACCCTCCTTAACATTTTCTTAATACAAGCATAACATATTACAGGCAATATGTCAAATAATTTGATGAATTTCGGCGTTTTGACAAAAGATGTAAACGTATACAGGGGAATTAAGGCTTTTTGGCAATTACTCTCACGCCTTACGCTCCCCATAGCAAATAAAGGACGGTCACAGACCGTCCTTTAACAAATTCAGTATAATCAATCACACCGTCACAAGCTCACGTTCTTTTTCAGAGCTTTCTTCCATCTGCTCTGTCAGCTTTTTGTAGGTCTCAGAGCTTATGCCCTCTATACCTTCCTGATGATAGGTGCTTACCATTCCGGCTACCAGCTCACGAATGTCCTTACGGTTTGAATATGCAGCATCCATAAGGCCGCCAAGCTGCTCAAGAAACTCATCGGTATCAAAGGGTATCGGCTGACCGATGTGTATCTTCTCATTCTCTGTCTTTTTAAGCCCTTCTTCAGCCATGAGCTTTTCTTCATACAGCTTCTCTCCGGGGCGAAGACCTGTGTATTCTATCTTTATGTCTATATCAGGCTTCAGACCCGAAAGTCTTATCAGATTTCTTGCAAGAGTGTCTATCTTGACAGGCGAGCCCATATCAAGCACGAATATCTCGCCGCCCTTGGCATAGGTACCTGCTAAGAGCACAAGGCTCACAGCTTCGGGTATGGTCATGAAATAGCGGATAATATCAGGGTGTGTGACCGTTACGGGACCGCCCTTTTCTATCTGCTTTTTGAATATCGGAATAACACTTCCGTTAGAGCCGAGAACGTTTCCGAACCTGAGTGCCACGAATACGGTATTGATACTCTGGAAAAACTCTGCATTTCTATTGACATCAAGGGCTTCCTTACCTTTTTTTGTCATAGCATAGTGTGTGAACAGCTGCGGTATCTCATTAGCCCTGCCCGCCTTGATCTTTGCGTCAAAGCCCTGTATTATCATCTCGCAAAGGCGCTTGCTCGCACCCATTATGTTGGTCGGGTTTACAGCCTTATCGGTGGATATGAGCACAAAGCGCTTACAGCTGTTCATCATAGCGGCATATGCTGTCGTATATGTACCGATAGCGTTATTCTTTATTGCCTCACAGGGGCTGTCCTCCATAAGAGGAACGTGCTTATGCGCTGCGGCATGATATACTATATCAGGCTTGTAGTATTCAAACACCTGGAACATCTTTCTTGAATCTCTTACCGAGCCGATAAGGGTAACAAGGTCAAGCTCGGGGTGCTTTTCACGAAGTTCGAGCTGTATGTTATAGGCGTTGTTTTCATAAACATCAAATATGATAAGGCGCTTGGGGTTATGCGCCGCCACCTGTCTGCAAAGCTCTGAGCCTATCGAACCGCCGCCGCCCGTTACAAGAACGGTCTTGCCGTGGATAAACTCAAACACCTCCTGCATCTCGACTTTGATCGGGTCTCTGCCAAGAAGATCCTCGATAGACACGTTTTTAAGGTTTGAAACAGCCACCTCGCCGTTAACTATCTGATAAATACCGGGGAGGTTTTTAAGCTCACAAGGGGTTTCCTTGCATATATTCAGTATCTCTCTTCTGCTCTCCATAGAAGCCGATGGCAAGGCGATATATATCTTGTCAATTTCAAACTTCTCGACATTTTCTAAAATAGTATCTCTTCCGCCGACTATCGGTGTGCCGTCGATATACCTTCCCCACTTATTATTGTTATCGTCAATAAAGCAGGCGACCTTGTCGTTGAGCTCACGTGAACGGTTGACATCTCGCAGTATCATCTGACCTGCCGAGCCTGCACCGATTATCATTACCTTGCTGACTTCTTCGTCCGGGCGCTTTTCTTTTCTGACGAGCAGAATAAACCTATACGCAAATCTTATGCCTATTATAAAAACAAGCTGGAATACCGCACCGATGAAATAATATGATATAGGCATTCTTCCAAATATCACAGTTA
>JAFYET010000275.1 GCA_017544125.1 Ruminococcus sp.
CAAGCTGTATGAGCTTATAGACGGCGAGATCGTAGCACTTGCGTCACCCGATATAAAACATCATGATATAACCACAGAGCTGTTTTCAAGGCTCAGGGAGTATATAAAGGCAAACGGCGGTGACTGTAAGCCTTTCCATTCGCCTGTTGATGTGTGCCTTGATTATTATAACTGCGTTCAGCCCGATGTGTTTGTGGTGTGCGACCCGTCAAAAATTGACGATAAGCGTGTCACGGGCGCACCCGATTTCATAATCGAGGTGGTATCATCAAACCGCTCAGATGATTATGTCAGAAAGCTGAGCCTTTACAAAGACAAAGGTGTGCGTGAATACTGGATAATCGACCCGAAGTTTGAAAGAACGCTTGTTTATTGCTTCGATAAGGACGATTATCCGCAGGTCTACACCTTCTCACAGCATATCCCTGTGGGGATATATAACGGCGAGCTGGAAATATGCGTAGGCGAATGACAAAAAATACAACGGAGGTAAATACCAAATGGCAAAAATACAGATGAAAACACCCTTAGTCGAGATGGACGGCGACGAAATGACCAGAATCATCTGGCAGGAGATAAAGGATATTCTCCTCACCCCCTATATCGACCTTAAGACCGAGTATTATGACCTTGGCCTTGTTCACAGAAACGAAACTGACGACCAGGTAACTATCGACTCGGCAAACGCTACAAAGAAATACGGCGTTGCGGTAAAGTGCGCAACTATCACCCCCAACGCTGCACGTATGCCCGAGTATAACCTTAAGGAGATGTGGAAGTCGCCTAACGGCACTATCAGAGCTATGCTCGACGGCACAGTGTTCCGTACACCTATACTTGTTAAGGGCATCACCCCCTATATTCCTACATGGACAAAGCCTATAACCATTGCCCGTCACGCTTACGGCGATGTTTATAAAAACGTTGAGATGAAGTGCCCCAAGGGCTCAAAGGCAGAGCTTGTGCTCACAGACGCCGAGGGCAACGTTACAAAGGAGCAGATATTTGACTTCAAGGATACAGCAGGCATTATCCAGGGTCTTCACAACAGAGAGGATTCTATAGGCTCGTTTGCAAGGGCTTGCTTTAACTACGCACTTGATGTCAAGAAGAGCGTATGGTTCGCTACCAAGGATACCATCTCAAAGAAATATGACCACACCTTCAAGGATATCTTCGCTGAGATATTCGAGGCTGAGTATAAGGAGAAGTTCGAGGCAGCAGGGATAGAATACTTCTATACACTCATAGATGACGCAGTTGCAAGGGTTATCCGCTCTGAGGGCGGCTATATCTGGGCTTGCAAGAACTATGACGGCGACGTTATGTCTGATATGGTGGCAACAGCCTACGGCTCGCTCGCTATGATGACATCTGTTCTCGTTTCTCCCGACGGCGTTTATGAGTATGAGGCTGCACACGGCACAGTTCAGCGCCACTACTACAAGCACCTAAAGGGCGAGGAGACATCTACCAACTCGGTAGCTACCCTCTTTGCATGGACAGGCGCACTCCGCAAGAGAGGTGAGCTTGACGAGCTGCCCGAGCTTATGGCATTTGCTGACAAGCTCGAAAAGGCAACTATCCAGACGATAGAGGAGGGCGTTATGACAGGCGACCTCTACCTGCTCTCAAAGCTCGAGAACAAGAAGAAGGTCAATACCGAGGACTTCTTAAAGGCCGTTGACGAGAGGCTCAAAGCGCTCTTGTGATATGTAACGGCAGCACGTACATATAAAAACAATTATCCCCCGAAAGCTGTTTCGGGGGATTTTTTTAGTTATCTTCTTTCTTCTCCTCATCATCACCGTGCAGAAGATGTGTAACACCGTATGTCAGCGTCAGCAGCGAGTCACCAAGGTGAACGTTCTCCACCACAATGTCCTCGTAATCAATGCTCAGGTCGTAGTGTGAGAAGTTCCAGAAAGCCTTTATGCCCATGCTTACCAGAAGCTCAGCTACCGCCTGGGTGGTCGCCTTGGGTATGCACAGCACCGCTACCTCGGGCTTGAATGTGCGGCAGAAGAACTCCAGCTCATCGGTGTGACGGACGGTGGTCTGCGCCACTACCTTGCCCGCTACCTCTCTGTCAGAGTCAAATATGCCTATCAGCTCGCAGCCCCTTGCCTCGAAGTTTATGTGCGAGGCTATCGCACGCCCTAAATTGCCCGCACCAATGAGTATCGTGCCGAATCTGCGGTCAACGCCGAGTATCTTGCCTATCTGCTCGTGCAGATCCATGACATTGTAGCCGTAGCCCTGCTGCCCGAAGCCGCCGAAGCAGTTAAGGTCCTGCCTTATCTGCGATGCCGTCAGCTTCATAAGAGCCGCCAGCTCCCGTGAAGATATCCTCTCCACCTTCTGCCTTATCAGCTCGCCCAAAAATCTATAATAGCGTGGCAGCCTTTTGATGACCGATGCCGAGACCTCACCGCTTTTGTTCATACCCCTCACCTCGGAATTAGTGTGATAATTTTTTGTCAATATTATTTTATCACTTTTTCGCTTAGTTGTCAAGGAGGGGGAGAATGAATAATGAATAGTGAATAGTGAAGAATGAAGAATGTTCCTGCCCAAGGCTTTAGTATTCCATCTTGACAGCAACAGCATGATATGCTATAATAAGTCAAGAGAGGTTATGAACTATGTATGAAAGATCAATGAAAATACTTATAAGCGCAGCCATTGCGGGGTTTATCGCAGTGTTTATAATTGCGCTGATGATACTGATAAGGTATTCGCAGTCTCCAAAGGACGGCGACTCGTCGTCGGCTGCCGACATCGGCGCTGTCACCACGGTGACGACCACCACCACCGCCGAGACTACCACCACAACCGCCCCCGAGACTACGACCACCACAACAACAACCACCGCTGCGGCGCAGGTGACATACACCTTCCGCACAAAGAAGCAGTATGACGGGCATTATGAAAAGCACGGCAAGGAGTTCGGCGATATCACAAAAGAGCAATATCTGCAAAAGGCAAACGACCTTATAAACAACACAAGCGACACGGTGCTGCATAAGACCGAGGCTGAGGACGGCGACTATATATTCTACGATACGGTGAATAACGAGATACTGTTTCTTTCCACCGACGGGTATATACGCACCTACTTCAAGCCCAACAAGGGCATCGAATACTATAACAAGCAGTGAGGCAGCCTATGAGTGAGCTAAGAAAATGCGACTGCTGCGGCGCATACACCATATCGCAGCCCCACGATATCTGCCCCTTCTGCGGCTGGGAGGAGGACAAGCCCCAGCGCCTTGACCCAGACGACACCGGCGCAAACGCCGTGACCCTCAATCAAGCCAGAGCCAATTTCAAGCGCTTCGGCAGGGCAGAGATACCCGAGTAACACAAAAGACCTTTCCCGTGTAGGGGAGAGGTCTTTTTTTCTGCCCCCCGCCGATTTTTTGCAAGTATCACAAAAACCCCTTGCAAATTCCACGAAATAGGTATATAATATAATAGATAAGTATTTGCATTTGGCAAGTCATAATGATAAATTGGAATTTGTGGGGCTGCTAAATCGCTGAGGGTGCATATCCGAAGGGGTTCGGGGGCGAGCGGAAAGCCCCCGAGTGTAGCGCCTGACAAGCGAGAGAGTATGCCTTGGCTGACAGCACTCGGGCGGTAGTTCCCCCTCCGCCTGCTTCGCAGGCACCTCCCCTTGGGGGGCGGTTGGTGCGCCTCGCCTCGCTCGGCTCTTGCCGCCTATCGGCGGCAGCCGCAAAACGGTCTCAGCGGCTGCGCCGCCTCGACATTTGCGGCAGGG
>JAFYET010000276.1 GCA_017544125.1 Ruminococcus sp.
CCGTTCTCTCTGTGCAATAGCATCTTCGGGGTGCCGCCAGGCAATATTCCCCGCCAGGTGCTTTAACAGATGCGCCCGGTAGTTTTTGAATTCATCACCGATAAATCCAAGTCCGAGCAGAAAAACACGAAAGCTGTACCGCATATTATCCGAATGCGATACAGCCGGGGAACAATATTTCTTTGTGACCGCCGCATTTGAGATCGCAAGTGCAAGTAGTATCTGTGCTTTGACCTCTCCAGCGTGAAGCGATGCATTACAGGCCCTTATTTCATAATGCCCGTGCTGAAAGAAGCTGTGCAGATTAAGGGCGTGGTATCGGGTAGGGTTGTAGTGCTGATAGGGGCTACTATCAGTCTCGGCATACCACAGCCGCTTTATGCCGTCCATAGTTTTCGGCTTTCGGCGGTTCAGCTCTTCCACAAAAGAACGGTTGATCTTCTTGCAGTAATTTGACCGTGCCGAAGAAACCTGAAGTGCGTCCCACAGGTAGTTTTCCTTGCTCGACCACAGATTGACAAGGTTTCTTATCTGCTGCGGGGTATAGTCGGCAGCGTCAATATGGATATGCGTTCCGCAGTCATACTGAGGGCCTGTGATTGCCCCTTCTTTTCTCAAAGCTCGAATTACCTCCTGAAGCAAATTAAAGTCCTCATATTGAAGAACAGGAGAATTGAGCTCTACCTTGTAATAGTCGGTTGCCGCTTCGCCGTTCCTCTTCCTGGCATAGATACTACTGTCATAAACGATCTGCCACTTTCGTCCCTTATCGTCACCGACAGTATATTTATCGTAACTGCCGCCCTCATGACTGATACTGCCGCCCAGCACCTTCTGGATACCCTTTGCCGCTGCACATCGGGTGATGCCCGTCATCTCGATCTCAATGCCAAAGCGTCTTGTCTTGATCCCGTCAAAGTTTCCTGCCATTGTTTCACCTCCCTATTTTTCGGTATGATGTTATAGTCACATAGAAATATCCCCGTCATCAAGGTTTTGTACCTCAGTAACGGGGATATTGGTTTCTTCTGTATTCATAGCTTTGATCTTCACATCAGGCTGAAAAGTAATATTCATATCAAGCCACTCTGCGCTGACCACACCATTTCGCTGATTCAGGCGCTGTATAACGGCTGTTATAGCAAGATATACTATCTCATCAGCCTCGACAATGTCATTCATTATCATACTGTTGTCTTCCGTATGCGCTATTTCGACTGCCTTTTCGACTGCGTCGGCAATACATTTTCGTATATCACGCTCCGCCTCTGTCATCAGATGATCCTCATACAGCGCTCTTGCATTAGGAACGAAGCAAGCGTACCTTGCATAGTCATACCCCTCACTTTCCACAAGAATACCGTCCCTGCCGCCTTCTTCGAGCAGCATTATACAGTGAGCAAAGTCTTTGTCGGAGTACATTAAGCCTCGGGAAGCCGTTACTGCCCGATTATCCCGAAGCGGGTTATCAAGAATAGCTTTAAACTCTGAGCGTGGGATAGGTATCCACTTGACTATCTCGCAGGCTTCTGATTTAAGCTCTGTCGAGTCGGGTTTGCGTATAAGGTGGGCGTTTAGTTTGTAGTTGTTCATGTGCATCACAGTCCTTTCTATATATATTATATTTTATATTGCTTTTGGGCAATAAAAAAAGCCCATATTTCTTAGCACCTCACTTTTGTGAGATACTAACAAATACGGGCAGATAAGTTTGTGAAACTTTTTTTCTGGAAAGTGGAATTTTTGCTGTATATCAGTATTACGAAAGTTCAATTCCGCTGCACAAATCTATCATCAATGGCAATAATATGGGTTCGAGTCCCTACTATCAGGCTTTTTTATGAAATGTCATCTACGGTTAACACCTGAAATAATCATAGATGACAAAAGGCTGAAACTGCGCATCTACGCTGTTTCAGCCCTTGTCATCTTTTTTGTTAACCATATATGGTGCGCCAGGAGGGACTCGAACCCCCGACCTACTGGTTCGTAGCCAGTCACTCTATCCAGCTGAGCTACTGGCGCACATTTCAACTTTAATATTATACCACACCTTGCCCCGTTAGTCAAGTGCAAAAGGCAGGGTGTAGCGTAAATTTAATTATTCGTTCATAATTGCCGCTCTGCTTCGCAGTATATCTCCCACGCCCTCGGCAGCTTGCGGCGCACAAAACGTGCGTATGAGCAGTCGGGCGTGCTTGCCATACCCTTTTCTTTCAGGTATGCGGCGACCATTCTATACCACCCGTCAAGCTGTTCGGGGGGCTTGTCCTCAAAGCGGCTTACCCTGAGGCTGCCGTCTGCTATGTAGCGCTGCATGAGCGTGTAAGCGTCCTCCACTTCGGTGCAGCCGACGACCTCCAGCGGCACCGTGCCGAGCCTTGCACAGGGAATGTCCTTGAACGGTATGTACTCCCCCTCTTTTGCATCGACAGTGTATATGCAGCCACGCACCCCCTGCGAGACCTCACGCAAAGCATCGGGGTAAAGCTCGTGATATACCGGCACATCGCTCCCCTGCTCAAAGCCGTAGGGGAACCAGTAAAATGGCCGCTGCACGGCGTTGCAGAGATACATCGCCGCCACCTGCTCTATCGTCGTTAAATACACATATGGTCTGTTGTGGTCAGCCCGCCTGGGGCAGAGCTGTGTCAGCCCGAAGGTGTTGCTGCCGTGATATAACAACATATTCTTCTCCTTGCCGTTTATGAGTTTTCTATCTCAATACCTTGATATTCGCGCTTTAAGCGTGCCGTCAGCTCGTCATCAAGGGTTATCCTTTGATGAGCATCACGGCTTATGTCATAGCAGTCAACTATGCTGAGCTTTGTTATGTTTTTTATCTCAAATATCCTCTCGGGGTCAAAAAGCTCATCATGAACTATCGTCAATTCAACCGCCCTGCACTCTCTATCATTTATGCAGGAAAAATCCTGCACAGTGCTGTTTGATATACCAACGCTCAAACGCTCCTCCTTGTTCTCAAACCAAAGCGATATATAGCCCTCTGTATAGCCCTTATCCGCCGACACATCAATGACAATGTTTTTTCCGTGCATAGGGTTAGAGCTGTCTGCCGACAGGTCTTTTATTATGTTTTGGGCTTTCACCGCATCACGCAGCATTTGCTCGGTCACCTTGTCGCTTTGTATGTCAAAGTGCAGCTTGTACCCGCCGCCCTGTTCTCTTACGCCGCTGTATTCTATGCTTTGCAGGTCGCTCTCTTCAAATGCGTCTGCTATCTCTTTTTGGTATTTCCACGCAAAGGGGCTGTTTGCCCTTTTGTAAATGCACACCCCCGCAGCGACCGCCGCCAGCAAAACAATTGCCGCCGTTATCAGTATGCGTCTTTTCATAGCTCACCACTCTATCTCATTAACATCAACAGGCTCGGTGTTGAGCTTCACGTCAACCACCTTGCTGTTTTTGACCCTGATGACCCTGTCAGCCATGGGAACGATTGCGCTGTTGTGGGTTATGACGATGACCGTCACGCCCTTTTGCCGGCAGGTGTCCTGCAACAGCTTCAGTATCTGCTTGCCCGTGGTGTAGTCGAGCGCACCGGTGGGCTCGTCGCATAAAAGCAGCTTGGGGTTTTTGGCAAGCGCCCTTGCTATCGACACACGCTGCTGCTCGCCGCCCGACAGCTGCGAGGGGAAGTTGTCAAGCCTGTCCCCCAGCCCAACGCTTACAAGCACCTCGGCAGGGTCGAGGGCATCACGGCATATCTGCGTTGCAAGCTCAACATTCTCCTTTGCGGTGAGGTTGTTGACAAGGTTGTAAAACTGGAACACGAAGCCTATGTCAAAGCGCTTGTACTCGGTGAGCCCCCGCTTTGAGAGCTTTGCTATGTCCACGCCGTCAACTATCATCTCGCCCTCGTCGCAGCGGTCCATACCGCCGAGCATATTGAGTATGGTGGTCTTGCCCGCCCCCGACGAGCCGAGTATCACCGCAAACTCGCCCTTCTCGACCTCAAAGCTCACCCCGTCAGACGCAGTTATCGTCACCTCGCCCATGTTGTAGCGCTTGTATACGTTTTTGAATTCCACAAATGCCATGCTCTCACCTCTACCCTATTATACTATATTTGCAGGGGTTTGTAAAGAGAAAACCGGGAGCTTTTGAAATGCTCCCGGTTGGTATTATTTAACCTTGATTTTCTTTACAGCGCTGTAGCCGCTGTAATACTTTGTGCCGCTCACCGTCTTGTAGGTGCGGACTTTAACGTAGTAGGTCTTGCCTTTTTTTAGCCCCGTGATAGTCTTGGACGACTTCTTCGTACTTGCAGTTTTCGTAGTGGCTTTGGTAAATTTCTTGGACGTAGAATACACTATCTGAACAGCATCAGCGCCTTCCGACTTTAAAAATGACTTGTTAGCATCATCAAAAGCCTTACCTGATATGGGGTATAAGCTGATCTTAAGCTGTTTTGATTTGGGAGATGACACACTACACATATAGGGTTTGCAAGGAGTTATCTTAAATGTCTTGCTGACAGTCCCCTTATATGCGCCTTTACCGGTTATAATAATAGTTGCTATTCCGACTTTTTTGTTATTCTTATACGATACCGTATAATCTGAATAAGGGCTGAGTGTCTTTGCACCGAGTTTTACAGTAGGATACTGTGTTACGGCAAAGTTTTGCCCCATATATTCCTTTGTTGTAACACCGCTTATTTTAGCCTTTGCTATACTTGTTCTTGCGAGCATAGCCTTGTAGTTGTCCTTATAGCTGTTTCCGCATACCGAACAGGTGTGAAGAGTATAACCTTTCTCTGTATATGTAGGGGCTATAACTCTTGATGTATATGTGTGAGCTGTCTTAGCTACGGTTTTTGTATATGAATGACCGCACTTCTGACATATATATGTATCTTTACCTGTCTTGGCACAGGTAGGCGATTCAGTATGCTCGACTTTATATATATGCTCGGTGTCCTTGATTATTTCATAGTTTATATCGTTATTCTGCGCATATTTGAGTATTTCCGAACCGTCATAGCAGCGGATATTGATATTATAGCATTGACCAAACGGAGAGCCGCCATATTGACCTATAACTTTCACACTATAAGGAATAGTAATGCCTGTCAGGTTTATGCAGCCACTAAAGGCATAATTGCCGATTTTAGTTACAGAGTATGGTATCTCCATTTCACCTAATGATATACAGCCGCTGAATGCACTATTCCCTATTGAAGAAATTCCAACAGGCAATTCTATAGTTTTAAGGCTCTGGCAATCGCTAAAGACAGAATCACTTATTGCGTTAAGATTCTTAGACAATTTAATATTTTCAAGCTTTGTACAACCGTCGAAAGCATTTGCCCAGAGTTCTTCTACGCTATCGGGAAGAACAACGTTGTTAAGCAAAGAGCAGCAATAAAAGGCTTTCTGTTTTATTCTTATTATAGAAGCAGGAATATTTACCTTTTCAAGTCTTGTGCAGCCGTAAAACAGTTCTTTGTTTATTTCCGTCAAACTATTAGGCAGAGTAATTTCTGTCAGAGTGTTACACCCCGAAAACGCTGCTTCTCCAAGCGTTTTAAGGCTATTAGGCAGGTTAATATCCGTTAAGGACGAGCATTGGGCAAATGCACTGTAGTTTATAAGGGTTACATTTTTCGACATTTTGACCTTTTCAAGAGAAGAACAACCTTTGAACGCCTCTTTGCCTATTGTAGTTACATTATCATTTATTTCAACAGAGGTAAGGCTCGAACACCCTGTAAAGGTATTTGCAAGGATATTCATAGTATTTGCATAAAAATCTATGTATTTAAGCCCCGAACAGCCCTCGAATGCATTTTCACCTATATATGTAACGCTATATGGAATTGTAATGCTTTCAAGGCTTACACAATTCCAAAAAGCCGCTCCGCCAATGCTTTCTACGCTTGAAGGAATATTTATTTGCTTGAGTTCTCTGCACCATCTGAATGCCCTGTTGCCTATTTCTTTCAGTGTGCTTGGGAGCTGAACATC
>JAFYET010000277.1 GCA_017544125.1 Ruminococcus sp.
CAAAAAGGCGATTGAGCTTGTGAAAAGCGAGCGCTTTGACATTATATTCCTTGACCACATGATGCCCGAGCTTGACGGCATTGAAACTCTCGGGCAGATGCGCACCGGCGGGCTTATCGGCAGCGATGTGCCTGTGATAGCACTTACTGCCAATGCCATAGTCGGGGCAAAGGAGATGTACCTGGCGCACGGGTTTGATGACTACCTCACAAAGCCCATAGAGATAGAGACACTTGAAAGCTGCCTTGCACTTCACCTGCCAAAGGACAAGGTGACATACATCGACGAGGGCGCAGAGGGCACAGCACCGCCCATACCCGAGGCGGCAGATGATGACAGCTTCACACTTGCAGAGCTTGTGTCGCTGCGGGGCGGGCTTGCAGGGGTAGACCTGCTGCTGGGGCTTTCATACTGCATGGATTCAAAGGAATTCTACCTCGAAACGCTTTCGGCTTTTGCCGATGAAGACAAGTCATCACAGCTTGAAGCGGCATATGCCGGCAAGGACTATGATACCTACCGCATAACCGCCCACAGCATAAAGAGCAGTGCAAAGACCATAGGCGCTTCGCTTCTCTCCGAGAGGGCGAGGGTGCTGGAATTTGCCGCAAGGGACGGCGACACCGCCCTTATCGACAAAGAGCACAGCGGCTTTATAAAGGATTACACCACCCTGATCGCAGGGATAAGAAAGGTAATGATAAAATGAGCAGGATACTGATAATAGACGATGACAGCTTTGTTCACCGCATGGCAGGGTTTATGATGAAAAAGGCAGGCTATGAAGCGGTGTGCGCTTCCTCCGGGGAGGAGGGGCTGCAAAAGCTAAGAGAGCTGAGTGGGGCGGGCGATATGCCGCTTATGGTGTTTATCGACAGCGAGATGCCAACGCTCAGCGGCATTGAGACGATAGAGCGCATAAGGGCTGACGGCAGTACGGCTGATGCAAACATCTGCCTTATGACGGGAACACTTACCGACACACTCAGAGAAAAGGCGCTGTCGCTGGGGGCTGTGGGCTGCATAGCAAAGCCCCTTGATGCCGCCGCAGTAACTGACATTTTATCAAAAGCACAGAGCTAAGGAGGGGAGAATGACATGACTTACCGTATAGCTATAGCAGACGATGACCGCTCAAACCTGAAAGTCGCCGAGAGGATACTTACCTTTAACGGCTATGAGGTGATATGCTTAGGTTCCGGCGAGGAGCTGCTTGAATACATAGAGGGCAACAAGACTGACCTGATACTCCTCGATGTACACATGGAGGGGATAGACGGCTTTGAAACTATGAAGCGCTTAAAGCGTTCAAAGAAAGCACGCAATATTCCCGTTATATTCTTAACAGCCGATGATGACTCCGACACCGAGACAAAGGCGCTCATCTCGGGCGCTATGGACTTTGTGGGCAAGCCCTTTGTGGCGAGCGTACTGCTTCTGAGGGTAAAGAACACCTTAGAGCTTGTAAGGCTGCAAAGCGACCTCAAAGCCGAAGTTACCGAGCGCACCAAGGAAGCCCTTGCCGAGCACGAGCGCAACGAGCGGCTTTCATTACAGGTAGTGCAGACCCTTGGAGGCACCATAGATGCCAAGGACACCTACACCAAGGGGCATTCGTCACGAGTTGCCAAGTATGCCAAGGAGATAGCCAAGCGCTACGGCTTCAACGAGAAGGAGCAGGAAGAGATATACATGATGGGGCTTCTGCACGACGTTGGCAAGATAGGCGTTCACGATACCATAATCAACAAAAAGTCGAAGCTGACAAAGGCCGAATACGACGAGATAAAGGAACACCCCGTAGTAGGCTACAGGATACTCAAAAACATAACCGAGATGCCCAAGCTCGCCATAGGTGCGAGGTGGCATCACGAGAGGTATGACGGCGGCGGCTACCCCGACGGTCTGAAGGGCGAGGACATTCCCACTGAGGCGAGGATAATCGCTGTGGCTGACGCTTACGATGCCATGTCATCAAAGAGGAGCTACCACACGGTATATGCTCAGGAGTTTGTAAAAAACGAGCTTATCACCTGCAAGGGCACACAGTTTGACCCGACATTTGCCGACATAATGCTTGAGATAATCGAGGAGGACAAGGACTACCTGCTGCGTGAGTTTGACGACAAGGAAACATCGGGCGCTGCTGATGACGATATGGTATTCACATTTCTCTCGACCCTCGAAGCGGGCGGCATAAACACGGCGATAGGCATGAAATACTGCGTGAATGATGTTGACTTCTACACCGAGATGCTGCATGAATTCACATCAAGCTCGGGCGAGAGAAAGCTGAACCTTGACACCGCCCTGCGTGAGAAGAACTGGGAGAAATACCGCATACACGTTCACTCGCTCAAATCGGCATCGAGAACTATCGGCGCAATGGCGCTCTCGGAGCTTGCAAAGAGCATAGAGAAAGAGGCGGCAAACGCCAACGAGACATATGTGGTGAACAACCACGCCTCCCTCATCGCCACCCTCAAATCCGTCCACAGCTCAGTGCTTATGGCATTGGCGATCACAGGTAATTAAGGGCGATTAAGTTGAGGAAGCGGCAACCCGAAGGGGCGTGGGGGCGAGCGGAAAGCCCCCCCACAACTTTGCTGAATATATATAAAAGGAGCTGCTGCAAATTATGCAACAGCTCCTGTTTTGTTTTGTTACTTGTGCGACTTGAATATGAGCGTGGGCTCGTATTCGTCGGGGGTGGTCTTGCGTATCTTCTTTGCCTTGAAAAGCGACAGCAGCGTGTCAACAAAGAGCATTACCGACATCACCATCATTATGATAAGCCCTGCACTTATCATCAGCGAGTCAAGAACCTCCTCGACCTTCGGCTCGATTATAGTTACGATAACAAAGCCCGCAGCCGCAAAGAAAAGGGTGTTTCTCAGGCATATGAGCCCCTTGTAGTTAAAGCGCATATGCGAGTAATCCCACCACCTTGCGTGGAACGCCTTTTGAAGCACCTCGCCTACCAGCAGCTCTATGCCCGTGCATAAAAGCATTGACACCACTATCAGCAAAAGGTAATTATTTGAAAAGCCCTTGAGTATTATATTGAGTGACAGCACGCCCAGCCCGTAAATAGGGCACAGGGGCAGGTGCAGAAAGCCTCTGTTCTGAAACTCCCTCGCCTCTATCGCCATATCGGCGACCTCTACTAACCAGCCTGCAAAGCTCCAGAAGCAGAAGATACCGAACATCTGGTAGAGGCTGTAGCCAACATAAGGAAGGTCTGTCAGAACACGCTGGAAGTATGTATTCAGCATAAACATCCCTCATCCCATAAATCTATAAAAAAACCGTTTTTCCACCTATATCCTTCTATAATACATAATATC
>JAFYET010000278.1 GCA_017544125.1 Ruminococcus sp.
ATTTGATAAAAAATATGTTGTTATATAGAGTATGAAAAGGAAGGGGTGCTGAACACTATGAACAGGATACTTCTTGTAGAAGATGATAAAGAAATAATAGCCAATCTCACTGAGTTTCTTACGGGTGAGGGCTTCAGCGTAAAAAATGCAAACGGTCAGACCAAGGCGCTTGAAATGGTGGAAAGCGGAGAATTTGACCTTGTGCTGCTTGATGTGTCTCTTGCCGAGGGCAACGGTTTTGCGGTGTGCTCTGCCATTAAGGCGAACACCTGCCTTCCTGTGATATTTCTCACAGCATCGGGAGATGAATTCAGCACTGTAACAGGCTTTGATCTCGGGGCTGATGACTACATTGCCAAGCCTTTCCGTCCCCGTGAGCTTGTTTCCCGTATAAAGAACGTTCTCAGACTGACAGGCAGCACAGACTCGGTGACTCAGCTTGGTGATGTCCTTGTTGATACGGTAAAGGGAACTGCCAGCAAAAACGGTAAGGACCTTTTTCTGTCGGCACTTGAATACAGACTTCTCCTTGTCTTTATCAATAACAGGGGGGCAGTTATGACGAGGACAAAGCTTCTTGAGTCGATCTGGGATATTGCAGGTGAGTTTGTCAACGACAATACCCTTACTGTATATATTAAACGTCTGCGTGAAAAGATAGAGGACGATCCGTCTGATCCGACTATAATAAAGACTGTAAGAGGTCTGGGGTACAGGGTGGATTGACATGAAGCTAATGAGAAATTCCGAGATAGCTGTCTCGACATTTATAATGTCAGTGATAGCGGTCATAGCGGCAGGCTGTGTATTTTTCTATGACCGAAAGCTGGTCATTCCCTTGCTGCTTCTGTGTGCTGCTTTCATTGCAGTATTCCTGATTTCATCATTTTGGAGATATAAAAGGATAACTAAGTTGTCAAATGATATCGACAGGATACTTCACGGGGAAGAAAACATCAATATCGAGAACTACACAGAGGGGGACATAGGAGTGCTCCGCAGCGAGGTCTACAAAATGACGATACGGCTGAGGGAGCAGAAGTCGGGACTATTGCAGGATAAGGTATATCTTGCCGATCTTCTTGCGGATATATCCCATCAGATAAGGACTCCGCTCACCTCAATAAACATACTTGTATCCATGATCTCCGACCCTGATATGTCTGAGGAGAAGCGCGAACAGACGGTCCATAAGCTATACGGGCTGCTTTCCCGCATAGACTGGCTTATAACTGCGCTGCTGAAAATGTCAAAGCTTGATGCAGGAACTATAAGGTTCCACAAGGAGAAAGTGACCATGAAGGAGCTGCTCGACAAGGCTTGTATGCCTGTGAGAGTGCCTATCGAGCTTCGCGGACAGGAGCTGGATATAATGGCAGAAGGAGAGCTTGAATGTGATGTGGCATGGACTTGTGAGGCTATAGGCAATATCGTCAAAAACTGTATGGAGCACACTCCCGACGGCGGTAAGATCACAGTCAGAGGTACGAAAAATCCGCTATATTCCGAGATCGTTATCACTGACAGCGGAAGCGGTATATCTTCCGAAGACCTTCCGCATATCTTTGAAAGGTTTTATAAGGGCAGGTCATCAGAGGATAAGGGCGGCTTCGGTATCGGTCTTGCTCTTGCACGCATGATAGTGACAGAGCAGAACGGTACTATTAAAGCAGATAATTCTTCTGATGGCGGAGCTGTTTTCAGCATTAGGCTTTATGAGGCAACAGTTTAAGGCAGGGATTTCCTGCCTTTTTCTTTTGTGACAGATTTGTTATATTAAAGTCACCGTTGTGTCATATTGACATGGTAAGATATAGACATAAACTCAGAAAGGAAGATACACTAATGGAAATATTACGAGTTGAAAATCTTTGCAAGACATACGGAAGCGGTGAAAACGAGGTCCGCGCTCTTGACAATGTGAGCTTTTCGGTTAAAAAAGGAGAATTTGTTGCAATAATAGGTCCTTCGGGTTCGGGAAAATCCACACTGCTCCACATTCTCGGAGGTGTTGACAAGCCCACATCAGGAAAGGTGTTCATGGATGACAGTGATGTATACACTCAGAATGACGAACAGCTTGCTATA
>JAFYET010000279.1 GCA_017544125.1 Ruminococcus sp.
GCTCGGAAAGTTCCAGATCCTTGGCGGGCTTGTCCATGCGATTTACAAAGCCGTAATAACCGCTGCGAGATACTTCAAAAAATCTGCACATCTCACTGATACTGTATTTTTCCTTGTGACGATATATTACTCGATACTTGACCTCCGGTCTCACTTCCTTTCTGTAAGCGAGAGAAAATCCCGCATAAGCTCGTTCTCCATTTCAAGAGCTTTGATCTTCGCATCCTTGCGAGCTAATTCATATTGCAATTGTGCTGTTTTGCTTAATTGCTGTACTGAGGGCGGTAATTCGGCATCATTTTTTAGTGGTCTGCCTTTGGGTTTGATTTTTATTCCCGCTGCGAGCCTTCGCTGTTTTCTATTATATCTTTTGAAGAAATCATGTGCCTGCTCGTAGGTCAATCCAAACTTCTCACCTATTTCTCTGACCGATATACCTTGTGCTTTCATTTCACCCATTTCTTTTTCATACTGCTGTATGTGTCTGTAATTTCTTGCCATAACAAAACCTCCTATGGTTTCTATTATACCATAGGAGGTCTTTTTTGTCATTGTACGTTTTTTATGGTTCGGTTCAATCTCTTCGGGGTGTAACTCTTTTTTGTTTCATCGCCTGTAATGGCGATACCTTAATTATTCATTATCCTATGTATCTCTTATCTACCGGGTTTACTCTGTAATCCGAGGGGTAAACATTGTAGTTCGCAGCGAAGCTCTTAGCCTCTGCAAATACCGTGTCATAGAGTCTGCTACCGATCGTTACCCAGGAATGACCTGTGTCGTGGCATACATAAACATCGGTATAGCCTATCTCTCTGAACAGGAACGCAAGTGCCGAGCTCTGTGATACGCAGCAGCCCTGACCGTAGTCGAAGATGTCATTTGCAAATGTCATCTCCCAGCCCTGCTGCCTGTATATCGGGCGAAGCAGCCTGTACTGCTTGTAGGGCAGCGATATTATCCAGTTGAAAGCCTTCAGCCTCTTTGATTCCATAGAATCAGAGGGGTTGGTTATGCTCCTGAGCACTTTCTTTGCCTTGAGCGATGTGGCTATCTTGCTCTTTGCCCAGTCGTTGAGTACGGCGTTGCCGTTTTTGTTTATCTTGATGCCGTCGGCAGTGGTGTTTGTCAGCCTCTTGCCGCTGCGCCTGTCGTAAAGGCGGTAGTTGCCGCCGACCTTTACCCAGCCGTACTGCATTATGCCCTTTTTGCTGAAATAGTAGTAATAGCTGCCTATCTTATACTCGCCGCTGACATACTTCTTGCCCTTGTTCGAGTAGTAATAGTAGTTGCCCGCCTTGCTCTTGAACCAGCCCATTCTCACTATCTTGAACTTCTTGGTAAGAGTGCCTTTGTAGTTGCCCTTGCCCTTTATTATTAGCTGTGCTGTGCCTAAAGCCTTGTTGTTTTTGTAGCTTACAGTGTAGTCAGTGCCTGCTTTGAGCTTCCTGCCGTTCACGGCGACCTTGACCGACTGCTTTATTGCCTTGCCCGTGTACTTCTTGCATGATTTGAGCCCTGTCACCTTTGCCTTTGTAATGTCGGCAGCGGTTATCTTGAATGTCACCGTCCTTGAATCGGCATACTTGCCCTTGCCGTTTATTACTATCTTTGCAGTGCCTTTCTTGGTGTTAGCCGAGTAGGCGAGGGTGTAGTCTGTGCCCTTTTTGAGCACCTCGCCGCCGTACTTGATAACGGGTGCAGGTGTCTGCGCCTTGCCTGTGTATGCGTATGATTTCTTAATGCCCGAAACAGAAGCCGAGTTTATGTTTCTGAGCATCGGCGTATAGTCTTTCTTTGTCTCCTCGCCGCATACCGAGCATTTGTAGACCGTGTAGCCCTTTGCTTTGAGGGTGGGGCTTACCGTCCTGCTCTTTACCAGCTTGTGACCTGTCTTGTTAAGAACCACGGTGTAGCTCTCGCCGCACTCGCATTCAAACCTTTCAAAGCCGTCCTTGGTGCAGGTGGCTGCGGTCTTTGAAACAGATGCGAAGCTGTGCTCGTGAGGTTCGGGGTCGGGCTCGGGGTCAGGCTCCGGGTCGGGCTCCGGGTCGGGCTCGGGGTCTGTATCATCCTCCGTTTGATTTATCAGCGTCTGCCCCTGATCCGGCTGCACATCATCAGCCAAAGCCCCGAAAGTAAACAGCGGGGCGCTCATAAGGGCTGCACAGATAAGCGCTGTCAGCAGCTTTTTATTCATTTATA
Source organism: Ruminococcus sp. (assembly GCA_017544125.1). Taxonomy (GTDB): domain Bacteria; phylum Bacillota; class Clostridia; order Oscillospirales; family Ruminococcaceae; genus NK3A76. The sequence continues at coordinate 2,206 of JAFYET010000279.1, forward strand.
TCATTCCTTTCACAGGTTTAAATTTTATATACTATATTATATCACATTATCGTTACAATTTCAAGAGCCGCCAATTTATTTTTATCATTTGACTAACTGTGCGATTTGTGGTATAATGGTGCAAAAGCAGGTCAGTATAACGTTCTGATTCGGGCGCTTACATAAGAAAGGAAAAAAGATGAGATATTTTTCATACAGAGCAGGCCGCTATAACAGCGAGCAGCGTGCTCAGAGCTTTTATATAGAAATGGCTGTCATCGCCGTGGTGATGGTGGTGGCTGCGGTGTTTGCAGCAGTCAATGACCTCACCTCGGTCATAGCAGGCACCGAC
>JAFYET010000280.1 GCA_017544125.1 Ruminococcus sp.
CATTTCCTTTGACAAGTGTGAGCTGCAAACGCCCATCAGCGATATTTCGGGCAGGATATGCGAGCTTTACATGAACCTGATCGGCCGCTATATGGAGCTTGGCAAGGACTTCATGCGAAATTTCTATACCACCTCAAATCAGGCACTCTCTGCATATATGGGCGTGACTGACGGGCAGTTTGCCGAGGGTACTGTTATGGAACGCTGTGAGCGTGAGCTTTTGTTTGCCCGGGGAAGCGGTATCATAGACAAAAATGCTGATGCCCACATTCTTTCTGCGGACATCTGCACGATCGTGAAGGGATGTGTATTTGAGTGGTGTCTGAATGACGGAGAAATGGAGATTAGGGCGATTCTTGATCGCATTGTTAATTCGTATCTTCTAAAGTATCAAAAAAATCGGAGGGGCTGTCATGAGTAAAGGAAGAGTTGAAGCATTCAGTGACGGAGTGATCGCAATTATTATAACAATTATCGTTCTGCTGTTTGATGTGCCGGACGGAAATGACTTTGCGGCTTTGATGAATATGATGCCGCTGGTACTGATGTACCTTGTCAGTTTCATTCTGATCGGTACTCATTGGGTAAATCATCACCATTTGTTTCAGGTGACAGTCAAGGTCAACGGTCGCATCATATGGGCAAATCTGCTGTACCTATTCACGCTGTCGCTTATGCCTGTGGCAACGGGCTGGGTAGGTGTTTCGAGGTTTGCTCAGTTTCCCACAACAGTCTATGCGATCGTGAGTATGGCGGCTTCGCTCAGCTATATTCTCCTTCAAAAGCTGATCGTGTCCTCCCATGACTGCGTAAGGCTAAAGGAGGTCATCGACAACAGCAAAAAGGAGCTTGTAACGGTGATACTGCACACGTTAGCATTGATATGCTCGTTTATCACTCCGATACGTTTTTTGACCTATATTTTTCTTGTGGCAATGTCGCTGCTTTGGGTGATACCTGACATTCGTATGAGTAAGGTATATGATGAATCGAACAGATAGCGGCAAATGGTGAGTATGATTCAAAGGTGTTCCGTTCCGCACAAGTCATAATCAGAATTGTGGAGCATATGGCTGATTTCAGAGATCATATCCCCTCACTTATTAACCGAAAAAAACGGACTTTCCCTCAAAAAAATCTAAAAGTTCATAGAATATTTACATTTATTTTTGATATAGTCGTAAAAATAGTCAAGCACGTTCATTAGTGCTTGACAGCAATAGATTTGTGATGATATAATTGATAAGAAGGAGCTGAGGTTTTATGTCTGGTATAAAAAGCTCTTGAAATAAAAAAGACTGCATTTATTAGCAGTCGGAAATTATATGAGCATAGAAAAAAGCAGTTGGCATGGTAGTCAACTGCTTTTGCAATGTGTTTTCGGAAATACCAATTATACTCTCCCACGATATTCATCAACGATCACCCGATACATTTCTTCGGGAGTTTCCGCACAATCCCTATCCAGCCACAGCTTGATGATCATAGTGATACCTCCACGGAAAACTCGCAATGATAGCCCTCAAATTTTTCGGCTGTGATAAAGTCATGATCTGCGACTTTTCCGATTATCGGCTCGGTATCGCAATGGAACTTGGCTTTGAGGTCTGCAACACGGGAAAGTCTGATTTCAAGACCGCAGCACTCAAATATTTTGGTGAAGCCTATTCTCCCTTCGGTACGGCTGTCAAAGCTGACATTTACCTTGATGCGGCAGGAGCTGAGAGTATTCTCGACATGTTTATTGAGCTTGGCACGATAGGCAGCCGATTTGTTTCGGTGGCGGTGAATAAGGCGATACGGAGTGTTGATCTCCTGCACATGACTTATGCCCAGCAGAGCATCATCGGTTCGGGAGGATATTTCCCAGAAGATGTGCGTGATGTATTCAGTATCATGTCAAGCGGCAGGTGGGATATTGAGAGAATTATTACCTATGAGTTCCCGATAGACGATATTTCAAGGGCTATCGAAACGGCTGCCGATGCGGATAATGCGTTTAGTGTTGTGATAAAATTCTGAATGCTTATGAAAAGCTGCTACCGTCGCTATGGTCGGTAACAGCTTTCTTTATTCATGGAATATTGGCAAGGTTGATAAAATCTGTATCAGAAATAGACTGAAAAAGGTTATGCAAAGACCAAAACGATCTCCTTCGGCAACGGTGAGACACACTGCCGTTCGCACACTTATTGGACACAGCAGGGCAGGATTTTCATCTATGAGCTGCTGAAAGAGAACAACATCCTGCCGCTGGTTGAACAGGAAAATGTCAATGATGGGAGCCTCTAAAAACTATGTTTTTAGAGGTGGGGGTGTGGGGCGAAGCCCCACATATAGCCCTTTTGCTTTTCGCAGAAAAGCAAAAGGGGAGGTTTTTAGAGATGCCCTGATGTGTGAGTATGGTTTTACAGAAGGTCAGGACTTTATTCCATTTTTGGAAGAAAGTACAGGTGGCAGACCTTCCATCGATCACCAGCTCACCATCGATATGGCAAAAGAACTGTGTATGATCCAGCGCACAGAAATCGGCAAACGATGCCGAGAGTATTTTCTTGCCATAGAGTGCAATTGGAACAGTCCCGAAGCGGTAATGGCGAGAGCCTTGCAGTTTGCAAATCAGCGGCTGGAACTTATCATGCAGCAAAACAACCGCCTGATGCTGTAGCGGTTATGGAACGTTATTTTCTTATGGTCTACCTTGTCGGACTGCGGGAGAGTCTTGTCCCATTCCCGCGTCAAAGTCAGCGTTTCGTCTTTCATTTCAGATACC
>JAFYET010000281.1 GCA_017544125.1 Ruminococcus sp.
GTATTTTGCTATCGAGTATACGTCCTTGTCGCCTCTGCCCGAGAGGTTTATAACAAGTATCTGGTCGCTGCTCATTTTCGGTGCTATGTCAAGTGCCGCAGCAACTGCGTGCGCTGATTCAATTGCGGGAATGATACCCTCGGTGCGTGAGAGGTATTCAAAAGCCTCCACAGCCTGCGCATCTGATATGGGCACATACTCAGCTCTGCCGGTTTCTTTAAGATATGCGTGCTCGGGGCCAATGCCCGGGTAGTCAAGCCCTGCCGATATCGAGTAAACAGGCGCTATCTGCCCGTATTCGTCCTGTAAGAAGAGCGACTTCATGCCGTGGAATATGCCAAGGCTGCCGTTTGCCATAGTCGCAGCATTGTCGGGTGACTCAACACCTCTGCCGGCTGCCTCTGCACCAACAAGGCGCACGCTCTTGTCGCCGATGAAATCAAAGAAAGCACCCATAGCATTCGAGCCGCCGCCGCAGCAGGCAACTACGCAGTCGGGAAGCCTGCCCTCTTTTTCAAGCAGCTGCTCCTTTATTTCCTCGGAAATGATCTTCTGAAAGTCTCTTACCATCTCGGGGTAGGGGTGCGGTCCCATTACCGAGCCTATGCAGTAGAATGTGGTGTCGATGTTTGAGCACCAGTCACGCATTGCCTCGTTTATTGCGTCTTTGAGTGTTGCAGTGCCCGAGTCAGTGCCTGTTACCTTAGCGCCTAAAAGGTTCATTCTGTAAACATTGAGCGATTGCCTGCGCATATCCTCAGAGCCCATGTAAACCTCACATTCAAGCCCCATAAGTGCGCATACGGTTGCTGTTGCAACGCCGTGCTGCCCTGCGCCCGTCTCGGCGATAACACGCTTCTTGCCCATTTTCTTTGCAAGCAGCACCTGCCCGAGCACGTTGTTTATCTTGTGAGCGCCCGTGTGGTTTAAGTCCTCACGCTTGATGTATATTTTAGCGCCGCCTAAGTCTTTTGTCATCTTCTCGGCGTAGTAGAGCATCGAGGGGCGGTTTGCATAGTCTCTGTAAAGTGCTTTGAGCTCCGCCTTGAACTGCTCGTCGTTTTTGTATTTATCGTAAGCGGCTTCGAGCTCGTGAACAGCCGTCATGACCGTCTCGGGAACATACTGCCCGCCGAACTGCCCGAATCTTCCTGTCTTTGCCATTTAGTTTTCCTCCCTTATGAGTGCGATTATGCTGCGTATCTTGTCCTTGTCCTTAAAGCCGTCTGTCTCGACAGAGCTTGATATGTCAAGCCCGTACGGCGAAAGCTCACGAATGAGCCTTGCGGCGTTTTGCTCGCTTACACCGCCTGCGAGCATATATGGCTTTGTGATGTGTGATCGCTTTATTACCTCCGTGTCAGCCTGCCTGCCCGTTCCGCCGACCATGCCCTCTACAAAGCTGTCAATAAGCAGCCTGTCAGCAGACAGCCTGTCGGCTCTTTCAATATCCTCGGGGGTCTTGGCTCTTACGGCTTTCCATATCTCGCCGCCGAATATCTCTCTAAGCCTTTTGATGTAGCTTTCATCTTCATTCCCATGAAGCTGTATCACATCAAGCTCATCACAGAAATACTTTTCTATTTCCTCTATCGGCTCATTAACGAACACGCCCACCGACTTTATCTCGCCTGAAAGATAGCTTTTAAGCTCAAAAAACGTCCCA
>JAFYET010000282.1 GCA_017544125.1 Ruminococcus sp.
AAAATACCTCAATGCCGAAATCTCTCTTAACCTCCTGAACAGCGGAAAGATCGCCTTCTTTGCCCTTTTCCATTCTGTCAACGGAAATGACCATAGCTTCGATCTTTACATCAGCAGCATTCTTAAGAACCGGGATCACCTGTCTGATAGCAGTACCTGCAGTGATAACATCTTCGATGATAACCACCTTTTCACCGTCTGTGAGCTTTTTACCGACGAACATACCGCCCTCGCCGTGGTCTTTAGCTTCCTTTCTGTCGAAACAATAGCAGCAGTCGATACCGTACTTATCGGCAAGGGAAGTAACGGCTGCAACTGCGAGGGGTATACCCTTATAGGCAGGACCGAAGAGTGTTTCAGCCTCGATACCGTTTTCCTTGATACAATCAGCATAGAAACCGCCGAGGCGGGAAAGCTGGGCACCTGTCTTATAGTTGCCGCAGTTGATGAAATAGGGGGCTTTTCTGCCGCTTTTAAGGGTAAACTCGCCGAAGGTGAGCACGCCGCTGTCTACCATAAACTTGATGAATTCCTGCTTGTAGGTCATTTTAACATCTTCCTTTCGTTTTAAAAAATCCGCAGACAAAGCATCTGCGGATAATATATGTGTCAGTCCTCCGAAGCGCTGCCTGTGACTGTATCGCCGCCGGTAGCTCTATAGGCATAGTCACGCCTATAATACTTCTTATAGTAGCCCTTCTTATAGGTGGCTGTATCTTCATCGATAGCTGTAACTATAACGCCCAGGAGCTTACCGTTTGCAAGCTCGATAGATGAAGCTGCACGCCCTACCTCGTCATAGGTAGCTATACCCGAACGTGTTACCAGAGCTATACCGCCGATATTGGGTCCCAGTGTAAGGGTATCGGTAACAACGTTTATAGGCGGGGTGTCTATGACGATATAGTCATAATACTTTACCAGCTCCTCGAGGAGTATCTTCATATTCTCGGAAGCGAGCATCTCGGAGGGGTTAGGCGGGATAGGACCGCTGGTGATAACGTCAAGGTTAGGTGTCTTGGATTTGAGCACCTGCTTGAAGGAATCTATACCGCCGAGAAGGGTAGAGAGCCCCTTATCGTTTTTGAACTTGAATGCTCTGTGCTGAACGGGCTTTCTCATATCAGCGTCAACAAGCAGCACCTTTTTGCCTGCCTGGGAGAAAACTATTGCGAGGTTAGCGGCAGTTGTTGACTTACCCTCACCTGCGTTAGCGCTCGACACTGCGAACACCTTACTTCTCTGTGTAGCAAGCGACATGACTATATTTGTTCTGAGAGCCTTATAAGCCTCAGTTACCTGAAAGGGCACATTTTCCTCAAAAAGAGTAAATCTCTTTTTACCGACTGTATTCTGCTTTTTTCTAAATACTCCCATTACTTATAATACCCTCCCTTAGTCTCCTTAGACTCGATATCGGGGATCTCGCCGAGGATAGGAAAGTCAAACCTCGTCCTGATATCGTCACCTGTTTTGATAGTGGTATCAAGCAGCTTTCTTACCACAACGATACCTGCGGAAATCACAAAGCCCAGTACAAGACCGATGAGCATATACTTCTTGGTATTGGGACCTGAGGGGCTCTTGGGGTATTTCGCCTTACCTATGACCTGTACCGAGCCTGCCTGAGTGACACGCTTGATCTCATCGGGGCCTACCTCTTCCATAGCGTTACATATAGAAACGCTCAGAGCGGCGCTCTTAGTGGTAACGGATATGAGCAGCACCTCGGTATCCTGCTCAGCCGAGAGGGTGATACAGTTTCTGAGCGACGAGGTAACTATATAGGGCTTATCGTCATCATCATAGGCGATAGAAAGATAATCCTCAAGATCATCAGCGCCGTACTCTTCGAGGATACGCTCGCCTATCTTATCTATAACGGAATCGTTCTGAAGAATGACTATATACGTTGAAACAAGGCTCTTGGAAGCGTTGATATCGCCAAGCTGGAGCTGGCTTGAATCCTTACTGTCAGAGTTCTTGACATACATCGAGATCTTCGAGGTATACTGGAGCGGAAGCACGAACTTGGCATATGCAAAGGCTATACCGCCGAGCAGGACTGTGATAAAGATGATGAACTTTATCCTTTTAAGCAGCTCGCCGAGTAACTCGACAAGGTCTATTTCCTTGGTTGACTCATCCATTTACTTTCTTTCTCCTTACTATAATTGACATTACAAATATATAACTTTAATCAAGCACCATACTAAATAATTATAACACCTAAAAGCCCCTGTGTCAAGGGCTTAAACGTTTAATTTTTCTTCTTGGTGGTTTTTTTGGCAATTCCTTCAAGTGCTGACTCCTCGACCCAGCCGTATGTGTTATTATCATACAAGGCATAATACCACTTACCGCTTTTACCGTAGCAGGAGAGGGAATCACCTGGCACAAGGCTCACCTGAGAGGTATAATCGCCCGAGGGACCGTACCTGAGCTCTGTTTCTTTTGAGATACGGTACTGCTTAGTGATATCGAAATACTCATTGCTCTTGGGCAGCTGGAGGATATTATATGCCGAGGGCTTGGCTGTGGTGGTCGTTGTAAGGACTATATCCTTATCCTTATCCTTTTTCTTGGTGGTTGCCACAGACACACGCTCGAGGGCATCGGGGTCAATATCCTCGCTGCTGTTTTTATGGGCGGTGGTGGTATACTCAACATCGTCCTTATCATCGACTATATATATCTTTTTGGTGGTGGTAGAGCGGTTACGCTCGGTCTTTGAGGCGGTAGTTGTCAGGTCTGCGGCACTGCTCTCATCGTCATAGAGGAAAATGCTGCACCCCGAGAGCAGGGCTGCTGCCGTTACAGCCGAAAGAAGCGGTATTATCCTTTTTATCATATTGCTTTTCAAAGGGATCATCTCCTGTATATATCTGCTAAATGCCAAGCAGCTGCGAGGCGTTTTTATGGAATATCTTTTCTTTCATATCATCGGTAAGGTGCAGGCGGTCTATCTTCTTAGCGATATCAGCGGGGCTTGCCCAGGGGCAGTCGCTTGCGAAGAGCACCCTATCGGCACCGTGTTTAAGGATTATCCTCTCCATAAGCTCATCGGGGCAATCGAGGGTAAAGGAGGTATCAAAATAGACCTCGTCACCGGCACCCGCAAGGGTATCATAGACCTGCTGCCACATACGGTTAGCGCCGAGGTGGGCGAGAATGAGCCTGAGCCCCCTCACCTGCCCTATGACCTTTAGTGCCCGCTCAGGTGTACAGTGGATAACATCTGGCGAAACATAGTCAAACCCCGAATGGAGAAGCAGCGGCAGTGAAAGCTCAGCGCAGGCTT
>JAFYET010000283.1 GCA_017544125.1 Ruminococcus sp.
TAAAGAACGAATTGTTCGCCGCCCCGCCGCAAATGTCGAGGCGGCGCAGCCGCTGAGACCGTTTTGCGGCTGCCGCCGATAGGCGGCAAGAGCCGAGCGAAGCGAGGCGCACCAACCTCCCCTTAGGGGAGGTGCCTGCGAAGCAGGCGGAGGGGGAAACCACCGCCCGAACGTTGTCAGCCAAGGCATACTCTCTTTTTCCCAAAACGTGCAGTGCGGGGGCTTTCGACCCACCCCACGCCCCTTCGGATCGCCGCCCCAACCTCTTACATCTTACCTCTAACATCTTACATCTAACCCCTACTTGTGAACAATCTGTTTCACTCGTTGACAATGCTGTGAAAAAGTGGTATAATGTTATGTTGTATGTAAACTGCTGATAATTGTTTTGCTGAAAGGAACAAAGATATGAAAGTAGTTATTATCGGCAACGGTAAGGTGGGCGGCAACCTCGCATCGACACTTGCTGAGGAGGGTCACAGCATTACCGTGGTGGATATCAAGAGCGAAGCCTTGAAAAGAATACAGAATTCTCAGGACGTTATGACTATCGAGGGCAACGGCGCTACGATAGATGTTCAGCGTGAGGCCGGCGTGGGCAAGGCGGGTCTGCTTATTGCGACCACCCCCTATGATGAGCTTAATATGCTCTGCTGCCTGCTGGCAAAACGACTCGGGTGCCCGAAGACCATATCCCGTGTCAGAAACCCCGCTTATTACAGCCAGATAGATATGGTGAAGGACGAGCTGGGGCTGTCAATGGTAATAAACCCCGAGCTTACCACCGCTGAGGAGTTTGCAAGGGTGCTTATCTTCCCGACGGCTGCCAAGGTCGAGGTCTTTGAAAAGGGCAGGATAGAGCTGGTTGAGCATAAGCTCGCCGAGGATTCGACACTTGACGGTCTCTCACTTGCTGAGATATATAAGAGAACGAATATAAGGTTCCTTATCTGCGCTGTGCAGAGGGATTCAAAAATATTCGTGCCTACGGGCGATTTTATACTCCGTGCGGGCGACAGGATAAATATTGCCGCATCGCATAAGGATCTTGAGCGCTTTTTCAGAATGTGCGGCGCTTTGAAAGACAAGATAAAGTCTGTTATGATAGTGGGCGGCGGTAAGATATGCTACTACCTCTCACGCCAGCTGCTCTCTCTCGGTATGAGGGTAAAGATAATCGAGCAGGATTATGCTCGCTGCACCGAGCTTGCAGAGCTTCTGCCGAAAGCTCTCGTCATACACGGCGACGGCACCGATCAGGAGCTTTTGCAGGAAGAGGGCATCGACGATGCTGATTCATTTGTGGCTATCACCGGCATAGATGAAGAAAATATCATCATGTCGCTCTACGCCAAGATGAACACGAACGCCAAGGTAGTCACCAAGGTAAACCGTGACAGCTATGTAAACCTTGCATCGCAGATAGGGCTTGATACGGTGATATCGCCCAAATATATAACCACCAGCAATATTTTAAGCTATGTGCGAAGCCAGAGCGCAGCCCTTGATTCAAATATCGAGTCGCTCTACCACCTGGTATCAAATAAGGTCGAGGCGATAGAGTTCAAGGTGCGTGAAAATATACCCGGCGTTGTGGGCATAAAGCTCGCAGCTATGGAGCTTAAAAAGAACATACTCATCTGCGCAATAGTCAGAAAGCGTGATATCATTATCCCCAGCGGTATGGACACTATCGAGATAGGCGACAGCGTGGTCGTAGTGTGCAAGGAGCACCGCATATCCGAGCTTAGGGATATTCTTTTATAACGGAGGAAGATCGTGAACAAACCGCTTGTTTTTCATTATCTGTCAAAGATACTGCTTTTAGGCTCGCTTCTGTTTTTGCTGCCCATGGCTGTAAGCCTTTACTACCATGAGAACGAAACGGCGAAGATATTCCTGATAGTAGGCATATGCACCGCCATCGTGGGCGTGCCGCTCACAGTCATCAAGCCAAAGAATAAACATATGTATGACCGTGAGGCGCTCGTAATAGTTGCGCTTATGTGGGTGGTCTACCCGATAATAGGCGCTCTGCCCTTCTACCTCAGTGATGAGATACCTCACTTTGTAGATGCGGTGTTTGAAAGCGTTTCGGGCTTTACCACAACAGGCTCTACCATACTCACAAACGTTGAGGCTCTCTCACGGGGTATGCTTTTCTACAGAAGCCTTACCCACTGGGTTGGCGGTATGGGCGTTCTGGTGCTGGCAATAGCCATACTCCCCTCTTCAAACGAGGCGCTGACCCTTATGAGGGCAGAGTGTGCAGGCCCGCAGGTGGGCAAGATAGTGCCCAAGGGCAAGCTCTCTGCGGCTTACCTCTACATAATCTATGCTGTGCTTACAGCAATAACCATAGTTCTTCTCGTTATATGCGATATGCCGCTTTTTGACAGCGTATGCCACGCAATGGGTACAGCAGGCACTGGCGGCTTCGGTATCAAGAACGACGGTATAGCCTACTATAACTCCGCATCTATTGATGCGGTAATAACTATAATGATGGCGCTTTTCGGCGTTAACTTCTCGCTTTATTATTTCATTCTTGCAAAGCGCCTCGGCGATGTGTGGAGAAATACCGAGATAAAGGTATACGTGGGCATCATGGCAGTTGCCACGGGACTTATTATGATAGATATCGCCCCCATTTACCACAGCTTCAATAAGTGCCTCAGATATGCGGGCTTCCAGGTTTCGTCGATAATGACATCGACGGGCTATGCAACGGCTGATTTCACAGGCTGGCCGGGCTTTTCGCAGATGATACTTGTAATACTCATGTTCATAGGTGCCTGCGGCGGCTCAACGGGCGGCGGCTTCAAGGTCGCAAGAGTTATAATCCTCTTCAAAAACTCCCTGCGCGCACTTCGCAAGATGCTGCGCCCCAATTCGGTAAACGTGGTCAAGAGCGATTCAAAGACAATGGACGTGCAGATAGTTCACAGCGTTCAGAATTACCTTTCCATATACATCGGTCTTTTGATAATATCTCTTATAGTGGTGGCTACCGACAATGTGGATTTCTCGACCACCTTCACATCGGTCGCTACTACCATAAACAACATAGGCCCGGGTCTTGGAAAGGTCGGTCCTATCGACAACTTCTCGTTCTATTCAGACGTTTCAAAGGTAACGCTGACCCTTGATATGCTGCTGGGCAGGCTTGAATGTATGCCCATGCTGATACTCTTCTCTCCCTCTGTATGGAGAAAGAATTTCTGATTTAGAAGTAAGAGGTCAGAAGTAAGAAATAAGAAAGCCGCCGATATGGCGGCTTTTTTGGAAAGTGCCTATGCCCCTTACATCCAAAAAGGAGAACACTATGAATATCACCTACATTCACGAGCCCGATGACCTGCGCTGCGGGCAGGCGGTGCTGGCTATGCTCACCGGCATTGATGTCGAGCAGGTGTCAAAAGAGCTTGATAACTTCAGAGAGACAGACCTAAAACAAATGAAAGCCTACCTGCGCTCCCACGGCTTTAAGATAAGCGATGAGCGTATACCTGTGCAGGATAAGTCGCAGCTGCCGAATATCTGCGTCCTGAGCCTTGAAACGCCCCGCTGCTGGCACTGGTCGCTTTACTGCGAGGGGACGTTTTATGACCCCGAGCACGGGGTAATGAGCGACTTCCCCGAGGCAAACAGGAAATTCTACTGGGAAGTCACCCTTGACAGATAGATGTAAATATGCTAATATATTATCAACTTAAAGCGATAAAAGGGGGATAAGAATATGAAAAAGACTATTGCGCTGATGCTTGCAGCAGCACTCACATTCTCGCTTGCTTCGTGCAGCGATGATGACGAGAGCAGCAGCAGGAAAAAGAAGAAAAAGAACAAAGCCGACAGCTCGTCGTCGCTGGTGATAGACAGCTCATCTCAGGAGGAGACTACTACCACGACCACCACTGTAACGGAAACCACAACGACTACCACCGAGGAAACAACCACAACAACCGTCACCGAGCCTGCAAAGGAATACAGCATAGCAGCAATAGTCGGCGACTGGTATATAGACGGCGACCCGAACACCGCGCACCTTAGTATTCACGAGGACGGCAGCTTTGAGAGCTACCTCGCATCGGGCAGCCTTGAATATAAGGGCAAGGTCACAGCAGGAAAGTACGACCTGGGCGGCATGAACGGCGAGGGCGAGTATTTCTGCCTGCAAAAGGATAACGACCCCGATTTTGCCATATATATCCCCTACACAGATGCACAGGCGGTGGAGTTCACGACCGCAGGCTCTGCTTCGCTGCACTTCCTGCCAAAGGAAGAGGCCTTTGAGATGCCCGAGAATATGCCATACGATTATTCGGGGGCTGTCTCCGAAAACAGCGGTGTCGAGCTGCACATAAACGCCGACGGCAGCTTTGAGGGGCTGTATATTGAGTATGACTTAAACGACAAACAGCGGCGTGTCGAGAAGTTCTCGCACTTTGCGGGGCAGCTTGGCGGTGTTACCGTACAGCCAAACGACAGCGCAGCTATAAAAATAGCCTCAGTTGACACTGTCAGCGGCAGACCAGGCAAAGGCAGCGTCTATATAAACCGCCTCGCACAAAACGCCGAGGACGAAAGCGCTGAGTTCGGCACTCTCGGTCTGGCAGCAGGGCAGCAGCTCAATCTCTACTTCCAGGGCACAAAGTACACCGACCTGCCCGATATCTTTGTTCTCGCAGTAAAAGCAGCCGAGGAAAAGGATGACATGATAAGCGACACATACATCTGGTCAACCGGTGCCGGCATAGCATTCAGGGCAGAGTGAAGCGCAGCTATGCTGCTAAAATAATAGTCAATAAATAATAACAGAGGTATCGCCCGAAAAAGCGATACCTCTTTTTTTCCTATATCTCGAATGCGCTGTATAACAGCTCGCCGCCGTCCACCGCAGCGCATTGGTTCCTTCAAGAGTTGATGTCGAGAATGTGCTTGTAGAACTCGGCATAATCCTTTCTGTGAGCCTCGCTGTATGCGATAGCCTCTCTCGGATGCTGGTTGAACTGACCTGTTATCATGTAAGGTATACCGTAGCCCCAGAGAACCCCGTCCTCACGCAGCTTGTTCATGTGCTGCTCGATGAACTTTATAACAGGGAAGAGCTTGTATTTCGGGTTCTTAAGGAAGCCTAAAAGCAGCTCCATAGCGCAGTTGCCTGCACCTCTGCCCATGCCGTCATATGTGGCATCAATAAGGTTAACGCCCTCGGAAAGCGCCTCAATGGTGTTTGCAAAGGCAAGCTGCTGGTTGTTATGTGCGTGAATGCCTATCTGCTTGTCATACTTGTCAGCCATATCGAGGTACTTGTTGCATATTCTCTTTACCTGCTCGGGAATGAGCGAGCCGAAGCTGTCAACAATGTACACGCCGTTTACAGGCGATTTGCCAAGCATATCAAGCGCTATGTCGATGTCAGCCTCCTGGGCGTTTGATATAGCCATGATGTTGCAGGTCGTCTCGTAGCCCTTCTTTGCAGCGTCCTCTATCATGTCGATAGCCGCAGGCATTGTTGTCACGTATGTTGCAACTCTTATCATGTCGATTGCGCTGTTTGAGCGGTCGATGATGTCGTTTTTGTAGTCGCACCTGCCAACGTCTGCCATTATCGAGAGCTTAAGGTCGGTGTCGTTGTCGCCGACGATGTCTCTTATGTCGTCCTCATTGCAGAACTTCCACTTGCCGAAGTCATCTTCGTTGAATATCGACTTGTCAGCCTTGTAGCCAAGCTCCATGTAGTCAACGCCTGCTTTTACGTTTGTCTTGTATAAGTCCTTTACAAACTCATCTGAAAAGCGGAAGTTGTTTACAAGACCGCCGTCTCTTATCGTTGCGTCGAGCACCTTTATCTGCTCTCTGAAGCCCATTAACTGGGCAGGGGTAAGTTTATCGTTTCTCATTTATGATTATCCTTTCCGTTTTTGGTTTTTTATGTTTGTATATGTATGGCTCTATGCTATTCTCCGAGCCTGTTATACATAGCCGTGAGTGCGTAGATGCGCTGTGCCAGCTCGTCTGTGAAAACGCCCTCCTTCGCTCTCCACTGCCAGTTGCCGCCGAGGGTCGAGGGAATGTTCATTCTCGCATCGCTGCCAAGCTCTAAGAAATCCTGCATCTGCGCTATCGCCGTGTCGCTGACACTTGACCATGCAAGGCGAATCATAGCATGGGGTATATCCTTGTTTTTGCGTACACCTAAGTAGTCACGGAAGAACTTTGCTTCCTTTCTATTAAGGCTGCCTACCCAGCCCACAAGCGTTTCGTTGTCGTGAGTGCCCGTGTAGCAGATGTTGTTGCCGTTTTTGAAGTTGTGGGGCAGATAGCCGCTCTTGTACTCGGGGTCATAGGCAAATTCCAGCACCTTCATGCCCGGGTAGCCGCAGGTCTTTAGCATCTTGTTTACCTTCGGCGTTAAAAAGCCCAGATCCTCAGCGATTATGTCGAGCCTGCCCAGCTGCCGCTTTACTTCCTTGAAAAGCTCAGCATCGGGGCCTTTGCGCCACTCGCCTATAACAGCATCTTCTCTGCCGTAGGGTATGCAGTAAAAGCTCTCAAAGCCCCTGAAATGGTCTATCCTGACCACATCGTATGTCTCTGATGCCGCACGTATGCGTGATATCCACCAGCGGTAGTTCTCCTCTTTCATAACATCCCACCGATAGAGGGGGTTGCCCCATAGCTGACCCTTTGCCGCAAACACATCGGGCGGGCAGCCTGCCACGTCAATGGGCGTTTTGTTCTCATCGAGCAGGAAGTATTTCGGGTCAGCCCACACATCGGCGCTGTCGTAGGCAACATATATCGGTATGTCGCCTATTATCTTGATGCCCAAGCTATTGACATACTCCTTGAATGCCCCCCACTGCTTGAAATACTCATACTGCACGAATTTATAAAAGCCTATGTCGGCTCTGTATTTTTCCTTAGCGTCTCTGACAGCGGCTTTTTCGTAGTTTCTTATGGGCTTTTCCCAGTGCTCCCAAGCCTTGCCGCCGTGAGCATCTTTAAGCGCCATAAACAGCGCATAGTTGTCAAGCCACTTGTTGTTTGACTCAAAGCGCTTGAAGTCAAAATCAGGCTCAAAGCGCTTGTATGCCTTTTTGAGCACCTTGAATACCGTCTTGTAAAGCGTGCCGAAGTCAACGCTCTCGGGGTCTTTGCCGAAATCGACCTTCTTGTATTCATTAGCCTTTAGCAGCCCCTCTTTTTCAAGCGTCTCAAAGTCGATGAAGTAGGGGTTGCCCGCATAGATAGAGAAGCTCTGATAGGGCGAATCACCGTAGCTTGTGGGTGATATGGGCAGTATCTGCCAATATCGCTGGCCTGCCTTTTTCAGAAAATCCGCAAATGCGTAGGCCTCTTTACCCAGCTTGCCTATGCCGTAGCTGTTTGGCAGGCTTGAAATGTGCATCAAAATGCCGCTCGCTCTCAATGATCTCACCCTTTCCGGTACTGTTTTTTCACTTTAAAGCGTTACAGTACCTTACTATTATACTACATTATTTTTCATTTTGCAATACCTTTTGTCAAAAAAATCCCGAGAATCTTTATGAAACCTCCGCCCGAATGGGCATTCTGCGCCGCAGGCGCACCTTAATTATGCATTATGCATTATGAATTATGCATTATCCAGTCTCTCCCCTGTACCGCCAGACCGACCAGCTGTCGTTTATCCTGCCATAGCCGCTCCAGCCCTTTGCGCCTTTGAGCCCGTCCTTGCAGCCCTCGTCCTCGTATACAAGATACCAGCGCTCGGCTTTTAAGTCGCCAAGGCTCTTTTCCTTTACGGTGATGAGCACACGGGCATCGCCCTTATCATTCGACTCAGCACGCATATAGCAGGTCATATTCTCCCCGTCGGGGTCTGTCAGCGAAACATCGGTGGTGTATACTGAGCCACCGATAGCTATGCCCTTGTAATCCTCCACCGCCTGAGCGAGTGCGTCGTCGTTTTTGAAGTATATCTTCTTTGCATAACGCATATCCCTCGTCTGATATATATACACCGCCACCAGAGCAGCCGTCATCACTATAAGCACAGCCAGCAGCCACTTGTGGTCAATTCCTTTAATCTTCATAGTTATCTCCGATTTGCCTGATATTGGTATTCTGCGCCGCAGGCACACCTTAATTGTGTATTATGCATTATGAATTATGCATTATGCATTTACCCTATATCTCCCCTGTACCGCCAGACCGACCAGCTGTCGTTTATGTCATCAAATTTGCTCCAGGCTGAGCTGTCATCATCGCCGCCCCTATACACAAGACACCACTGTTCCTTCTGCCGATCGCCGATAGCTTTTGAGCTTACCTTGCAAATAACACAGAGCTTCCCCCCGTCATAAAAGCCGTATACCTCAGCGCTCTTTTCGCCGCCGTCTGTGTCTTTAAGCATAAGCTCGGTGGCGACATTGTCTGTCTCACGGCTGCCGTTTTCATATTCATTCGCAACACTTTCGAGCAGCTCGGCGTTTTGCTCATATATGCTCTTGGTGTATCTTATGTCCTTTGTCTGATATAGATACACCGCTGCCGCAGCCGCCAGCAGTATAACGATAAATACTATAACGCCCTTGCCTTTTATCGCCTTTATCTTCATAGAACATTACCTTTCTGTCGTGCATTATTTGCTGCTCTTGTAAACAAACTTCTTCGCCAAGTCCGTGTCATCATAGCCGAGCCTGAATGCAAACCAGCACGCCACGGGCATATAAAGGGGTATAGCCCCTATGGCTATCAGCTGCCCTGCCGACAGCTCCGCCGCCTTTGCGGTCGATGCGAAGATGTTGACAGCGGGGGCGAACATCGAGTTTATTATCTTGTATGCGGGGTAGAAGTTGCCTATCGTTCCATTTGCTGAAAGCACTAAGAGCACAAAGCATATATATGTAGGCAGTGCCGCCGCAAGCCCCATTACCGCCCCGAAGTTGCGGCATTTTGAGAGCGTGCCCGCTTCAATGCCCTTGTGGGCGGAGTAGCCGGTTTTGAGCCCGAAATCCGCCACAAGGCAGAACACCAGCAGAAAGCAGACTATCGCAAAGAGTATATGCGCCCCCTTGCCCATAGCCCCCTCGACCACGGCGTAGAATATAAAAGTTATTATGCAGAAAAGCTCACACTCAGCCCACTTTGCAAGAGCTATGAGCAGTATTTTTTTCTTGTCGGCATTAGTTTTCATTGTAAGACCTCACTGTTTTATGGTTATACACTGTGCTGAAATAACGTTTGGGGTGATAAATTGGAAGTTGTGGGGGTAAAATAATTAAGAAGGTTTTCGGGTCAAGCCCTTTTCCTCAAAAAGGGCTTGCGGGGACGGGGGCAGAGCCCCAGCAGGGCTTGGGACAGAGTCCCAA
>JAFYET010000284.1 GCA_017544125.1 Ruminococcus sp.
AGGCTTTATGCGTCAAAACATCACCGCCGCCAACAAAGCCGGCATCTATGACGGGGCTTACAAAGCTGTCGCCTTAGCAGTTAGAGATAAGAAATAAGACGTAAGAAGTAAGAAAGAGGTAAGAGAGCGGTTCTCTTACCTCTTATTTCTAACCTCTTACATCTAAAAAACAAACCCCTGCTGCGTTTTCTTTCTCGCAGTGGGGGTTCGTTTTGCTGTATGTAAGGTGGTGGTTTGCTTATTTTTCGGAAAGCTCGGTTATTATCTGCACGAAGGAGTCAACGTCGTTGAAGTCCTTGTAAACAGATGCAAAGCGCACGTATGCGACCAGGTCAAGCTCCTTGAGCCCGGCGAGCACTCTGTCGCCTATCTCGCTGGTGGTGGTCTTGGTGAGCATTCTGTTTGCATAGTAGTTCTCGATATTGTCTACCAATGCGCTCAGCTGCTCGACGCTTACGGGGCGCTTCTTTATTGCGCTCTGAATGCCCTTTATCAGCTTTTCCCTGTCATAGGGCTCAAAGCTGCCGTCACGCTTATCGACCATGAGCGTAGGCTTTTCGAGCACCTCGTATGTCGTGAAGCGCTTGCCGCACTGGCTGCACTCACGCCTGCGGCGCTTTTTACCCTCACTCGGGCGGGAATCTATTACCTTGGTATCCTCATATCCGCAAAACGGGCATTTCATAGCGTTACTCCTTTTAGATGTAAGATGTAAGAAGTAAGAGGTAAGATCTACGCAGCTGCGCAGCTTAGGTCTTATGCTTCTGACATTTATTATCCGCCACAGCGGATAATACAATATACCTCAATAGCGTTTTCCGCTGAAAGCGGATAATGCGTGCATTTTTTAATTATACAAGCTCTTTCTTTATAGCCGCAAGCAGCTCATCATATGTCTCATAAGCAGGGATATCGGGGTACTCTGCCTTGATAGCATCTGTGCTCTTGAAAAGGAAGCCTGCCTTGCTTGCCTGGATCATGCCGAGGTCGTTGTGGCTGTCGCCCGAAGCGATAGTTGTAAGACCTGCGGTCTGGAGAGCCTTTACTGTTGTATACTTGCTCTTTTCGCAGCGCATCTTATAACCTGTTATCTCGCCGTTGTCAGCTACTTCAAGGCTATTGCAGAAAATTGTGGGGTAGCCCAGCTTCTTCATAAGAGGCCCTGCAAACTGCTCAAATGTATCAGAGAGAATGAGCACCTGACATATGCTTCTGAGCTCATCGAGGAACTCCTTAGCGCCGGGCATGGGGTCTATCTTTGCGATAGTATCCTGTATCTCCTTAAGACCGAGACCGTGCTCCTTTAATATACCGATACGGTACTTCATGAGCTTATCATAGTCAGGCTCATCACGGGTAGTTCTTTTAAGCTCGGGAATACCTGTTTCCTCAGCGAATGCTATCCAAATCTCAGGCACAAGAACGCCTTCAAGGTCAAGACAAGTTACATACATATTCATTATCCTCCATCATAAAATCAAGTTTACTTGTTAATTATATCACAATGAAACGGATTTGTCAATTATTTGTCGGAAAAAAAGTACAGATTTTTTGAAACTTCTTTGTCACAGGGGCAGTATGGTGAACAAAACAGGCATTTGAACCTAAAAACGGACAGAAATAATGAATAGTGAATGGTGGATAATGAAAAATGAAGAATATGCGGAGGGTGCGAGGGGGTGTAGTGGCGGAAGGGTCACACCCGGCATTGAAAAAGTGAATAGTGAATAACGAATAATGAATAGTGAATAATGAATAATGAATAATACAAAAACAAACCCCTTAACCTACGTTAAGGGGCTTATTTCTGGAGCGGATTACGAGGCTCGAACTCGCTACCTCCACCTTGGCAAGGTGGCGCTCTACCAGATGAGCTAAATCCGCATATTGGTGCTTCCGGACGGAATCGAACCATCGACACGGGGATTTTCAGTCCCCTGCTCTACCTACTGAGCTACAGAAGCATTGGCGACCGGAATGGGGCTCGAACCCACGACCTCCAGCGTGACAGGCTGGCGTTCTAACCAACTGAACTACCCGGCCAACACGGGCAGCTATCGGATACCCGTTAAAAAAATCCCTTTAAAAGGGATTTTGGTGGAAACTATAGGGCTCGAACCTATGACCCTCTGCTTGTAAGGCAGATGCTCTCCCAGCTGAGCTAAGCTTCCATTCGTTTGTGTTTCACAACATAAGCTATTATACACTACATCGGGGCGTTTGTCAAGGCTTTTTTGAAGATTTGGCGTTATCTACAAATTATGCCCTGCCCTTTTATTTATTCTGTGGATTATTCTTAAAATACATTATATTTATGCACATATTTCTTAAAATTACAGCACAAAAAATCATTGAAATTGTTCGTACTTTATGGTATAATGTTAGCACAAGTTATATGTACAACTTTTAGGAGGATATTATCATGAAAAACATTCCTGTTATTAAAATAGGTATCGTTGCAGTTTCGAGAGACTGCTTCCCTATGTCATTATCAGAGTCGAGGAGAAAGGCTTGCGCTGAGGCTTACCGTGCAAAATACGGCGAGATTTACGAGGCCCCCACCGTAGTTGAGAACGAGCTTGACATGAAAAAGGCGCTTGCAGAGGTAAACGAGGCAGGGGTAAATGCCCTTGTTGTATACCTTGGCAACTTCGGTCCCGAGACGAGCGAGACGCTGCTTGCTAAATACTTTGACGGTCCCGTTATGTTTGTAGCTGCTGCCGAGGACGAGTGCGGCCCGTCGCTTTGCGATTCAAGAGGCGACGCTTACTGCGGTATGCTCAATGCAAGCTACAATTTAGCACTTCGCGGCATAAAGGCATACATTCCCGAATACCCCGTAGGCACAGCCCCCGAGGTAGCTGACATGATAGCCGAGTTTGTGCCTGTCGCAAGAGCGGTCATAGGGCTTTCAAGGCTCAAAATAATAACCTTCGGTCCCCGCCCGCAGGATTTCTTAGCCTGCAACGCACCCATAAAGCAGCTTTACAACTTAGGCGTTGAGATAGAGGAAAACTCAGAGCTTGACCTGTTTGAAGCATACAACAAGCACGCAGGCGACCCGAGAATAGAGGGCGTTATCAAGGATATGGAAGCAGAGCTCGGTGAGGGCAACAAGATGGCAGGCATACTGCCAAAGCTGGCACAGTATGAGCTGACCCTTCTTGACTGGGTAGAGGAGCACAGGGGCTATCGCAAGTATGTGGCTATCGCCGGCAAGTGCTGGCCCGCTTTC
>JAFYET010000285.1 GCA_017544125.1 Ruminococcus sp.
CCTAAGGGGAGGTTGGTGCGCCTCGCTGCGCTCGGCTCTTGCCGCCTATCGGCGGCAGCCGCAAAACGGTCTTCGGCGGCTGCGCCGCCTCGACATTTGCGGCGGGGCGGCGAACAATGTTTGTTCCTCGGGGGCTGTTGGTATCACGGCGGTTTGCGATTTTGATTACTCTGTTCGCCGCCTTGCGCCTACGGCGTTGGGGCTTTGCCCCAAACCCTACAAGGGCTCTGCCCTTGACCTGCAAGCCCTTTTTGAGGAAAAGGGCTTGACCCTAAAACCTTCTTGTTTTTTTGTTCCCCCACAACTCCCAATTTATCCTGCCACTCAATATCAAGAGGTGAAACAAATTGTCAAAAAAGAGCTTTTATATACGCCTTGCGTTCTCGGTGCTGTTTATGCTCATATGCCTGGGCGGGGCGGTTGCCGAAGGGGTCTACTACTATATGTGCCGCACCGAGCAAATGCCCTATATGAAGGGCTTTCTTATGGCTGTGCCTACGGCGATAGTTATTTTCTGGTTCGGCTGCTTTTTCGATCAGGTGTCGCTCAAAAAATCGGGCGGTAAAAAGCACTACGTCATAAAGCGCATACCGAGAAAGATACTCAGCACGCTGTTTACCCTGCTCTGCTCGGGGGCGGTGTTCTTCTGGCTGTATATCTATCATACAAATATAGCAAGGCTGTTTTGATAAAGGGGTAGTATCATGGGTGTTTCTCTGATAATAAAGGCGCTGCTTGCGTTCGCCGCTGCCAACAGCTATGCCCTTGCGGCAATGTATGTAAGCTCTCTGCCGCTTAAGATACTCGCTGTTGCGGCAGGGGTCATATTCAGCCTGGTGCTCGTTATATACCCCTGCAAGTCAGAGGAGGGCGGCAGGCTCGGGCGGATACACAGGGGCAGCTGCCTTATGAAGCTGTTTTTGCTCACGTTCTGCGCCGATATTGCCTTTAATATCTACCTCGGCGTGTCGGGCAGGGGCTGGGTGACGGTGCTTGTAAACAGCATAATTGCAGCACTTCTGCTGGCGCTTATGTTTATAGTGGCGGCGGTTCGGCTGTATACAGGCTCGGTGCAGCTTGGTATAAGGTGGCGTGCTGCGGGTATGCTCTTAGCCCTCATTCCCGTAGTGAATATCATAGTTATAATACATATGCTGTCGCTGGTTGACGAGGAGTACCGCTTTGAGTGCGAAAAGACTGCCCTTGACCGGCAGCGTGCAGGCGAGCGGGTCTGTGCTACGAAATACCCGCTGCTTATGGTTCACGGCGTTTTTTTCAGGGATATGAAGCTGATAAACTACTGGGGCAGGATACCTGCCGAGCTTGAGCGAAACGGTGCTAAGGTCTTTTACGGCAAACAGCAGTCAGCCGACTCGGTAGAGGGCTGCGCCAAGGAGCTGGTCGGGCGCATAAACGAGATAGTAGAGCAGGAGGGCTGCGAAAAGGTAAACATCATCGCCCACTCAAAGGGCGGGCTTGATTCACGCTATGCAGTGTCGCTGCTCGGGGCTGCCGACAAGGTGGCGAGCATAACCACCATAAACACCCCACACAGGGGCTGCCAGTTTGCCGACTATCTGCTCTCAAAAGCCCCCGAGGGCTTCAAGAATGCGGTGGCAAACAAGTATAACGCCGCCCTTAAAAAGCTGGGCGACAGCGCCCCCGACTTTATATCAGCCGTTACCGACCTTACCGCATCTGCCTGCGAGGAGATGAACAAGGTCTGCAAGGACGCACCGGGGGTCTACTACCGAAGCGTCGGCTCACGCTCGGTCTCGGCGCTTGGCGGGCGCTTTCCTATGAACCTGAGCTATCACTTTGTAAAATACTTTGACGGCCCCAACGACGGGCTGGTGTCGGTAGAGTCGATGAAGTGGGGCGATGATTTCCGCTTTGTCGAGCCTGCGGGCAAGCGTGGCATAACCCACGCCGATGTTATAGACTTGAACCGTGAGAACATAAAGGGCTTTGACGTGAGGGAATACTACGTTTCCCTTGTGAGCGAGCTGAAAGAAAAGGGATTCTGACCGAAAGGAGGTCTCACCGTGCGGGATATACTCATAGTTTCCGATGACAAAAATCTCATATCGCTCATCACCGAGGTGATTAAGGGCGCTTATCCCGAGGCAGCGGTGAGATCTGTTATGTGCTGCTCTGACGGGCGTGAGGCAGCCCTTGCAGCCGAGTATGATCTGGTGGTGATAGATGCAGCCCTTTCGGGGGCAGCAGAGGGGCTTGCGCAGAAGGTCATCTCTCAGACAACAGCAGGCTGTATAATTGCCGCCGACAAAGCAGGCTGTGACGAGCTTGCTGACAAGCTGGAGGATATGGGCATACTTGTGCTTCCTAAGCCTGTAGACAAGGCACTTTTGCGCCGCACGGTAAAGCTGATAAACGCCTCACGCAGCAGGATAAAGGGCTATGCCAAAGAGAATTTAAAGCTCCACCGCCGCCTTGACGAGATAAAGGCGGTAAACCGTGCCAAGCTGGTGCTTATGCAGTATCTGAAATTCTCAGAGAGCCAGGCGCATAAATACATCGAAAAGCAGTCGATGGATCTTCGCATGACAAGGTATGAGATAGCCATGAAGATAATCAAGACCTACGATTTAGATGTATGAGGTTAGAGGTAAGAGATAAGAAAATAACAGAGGTGCCGAATGAAAAACGGCACCTCTGTTTTGCTGTCAGTATTTCGTCGTCACTATCTTCATAAACTCCTTGTTCCGCTCAAGCAGCTTGAAGAGCGTTGTGCCGACGATCGTCACGCAGACGAATTCGCCGAGGGCGACATATGCCGCCATCAGCCAGAATGATACCGGCGTGGGGGAGAGAATGGTTATCTCAGCGCCTACGAATACGGCGTTGAACACCACAGGGAAGAGCGAGCATAAAAGCAGCCTTGACGAGCTGCCCTCCTTGCGCAAGAGGTATATGCATATGCCCGCCAGCACCGTCGCCGAGGTGCCCACTACCGTGTCGATAGCCCCCACAGTCGAGAAGATGTTGGCTATAAAGCAGCCGATAGATAGCGAGGCTATGTGGTCACGGTTGTAAAAGCACAGAAGCATCATAGCCTCCGACACACGAAACTGTATGTTCTGATAGGCAAGCGGCGCACCGATAAGGGTTATCACCACGTATATCGCCGCTATCAGCCCTATCCTCGTTATTCTTCTTGCACTGAAATTCTCCATTATAAGCCCCTCTTGCAAAAAGGGTGCGCCTGCACGCAGACACACCCCTTATAGTTTTGTGTTTATGTTATGTAATTATGCCTTGCCGACAGAACCGAAGAGCTCCATCTTTTCCTTTACCTTAGCCTTGATAGCCTCTACGCCGGGTGCTAAAAGCTTTCTCGGGTCAAAGCCCTTGCCCTGCTTGTCCTTGCCTGCCTCAACGTAGCCTCTTGTAGCCTCAGCGAATACGAGCTGGCACTCTGTGTTAACGTTTATCTTAGCAACGCCAAGAGAGATAGCCTTTGTGATCATATCGTCGGGGATACCTGTGCCGCCGTGGAGAACGAGGGGCATATCGCCTACTGTCTTGTTGATAGCCTCGAGTGTC
>JAFYET010000286.1 GCA_017544125.1 Ruminococcus sp.
CATACACACATCGCCCTGAGCGAGGATCCTCTCATCGGTGGGCAGGGGGCTTATAACTGTTGCATGACCCCGCCTGTCAGATTCAAGTGCGCAGGCAAGAGATGATGCAAAGACGCTCTCGCCTATTATCACCGTGTCGCCGCCGCTTTGGTGAAGTGCGCTGTAATAATAATCCTCATTATGCTCCATAGCCCAGTAGAGCGCCCCAGCCAGGTCATAGGGGTATTCACTGCCGAGGGGCACACCGCAGACTATGGGTATACCGTAGGTGTCTTTTAAATACTTTGCCGCCGCATAGCCCGAGTATGAAACCACAAGGCTCGCTTTGGCGCAGGGCATAGCTTTTATGCTTTCAAGGCTGTCACCCATTGCGAGGGTGCATACACACTCAAAGCCGTTTTCCGTCAGCCATTCCCTTATATGCACATCGCTCCCAAGCGGGAAGTCAAGGGGCGTGAGCCCCAGCACGTTTACAGCGTTGTCTTTTTTGTCAACAGGCTGCGCATAGGCTTTTACTATCTCGAGCAGCGCCTCGCCTGCACCGTCGATATATGAGCGTGTGCCGTTTGTGTGCAGGGGGATAGTCTTTATGCCGCATTTTTCTTCTATCACGGGTGCCACCGCATCATAGTCAAACCCCGTCATCATAGGCATGGGTGAGCCGCATATGGCTATGAACTCAGGGCGCAGGTCGTGGGCTGATGACACCACATCGTCTATGAACTTATCATCATTGCCCATTATGGCATCAAGCTCGGTGAGAGCTGATATGAATATGCGGCTTTTCATCTTAGTCCACCTCGGCTCATCGTGGGTCGAGTAGGTGGAGTTGCAGCCCGAGGCATCGTGTACCACGGTCATTCCGCCCAGCTCGTAAAGCGCCGAGCACACCCCCGAGGTATCCGCCGCATAGCAGGGTATAATTTTTGAAACGTTTTTCAAAGGTTTCTCCTCTTTCTGTCTGTTATCTCTTACTTCTTATCTCTGTCTTACTTCTTACTTCTAACCTCTTATCTCTAAGTGCTAAAGGCAGCTTGCACAGCCCATTCCTTTGAGTTTTAAATACTGCGCTCTGTCCTTTTTGTTTATAAAGGCATCGACCATAAGGTCAGCTATCTTGCGTATGCCGCTAAAGCCGTAATAGCCGCCGTTGACGATGATGTTTACAAAATTGTCGGTGCCGAAGTAGTAGGCAGCCTTCTGCCCTATCGCAAGCAGCGGCTCATGCGGCTCATCGGGGAATGTAAGCATATTCACATTCACGGGCGAATAGATAAGCAAGCCCGGGCGGTTCTTTTTGAGCCACTCAAAAGCCCCCGCCTCTGCCGAAGCGCTGTCTGCAACGATATATCTCACATCAAAGCCATGCCCGCACAAAAGCCTTGCCAGCTCAAAGGGGCAGGTAGTGGCTGTGTAGTCAATGGCTATGGGCATATCGCCTATTATCTCTTTTGCGTTTTTAAGCGCCTGCTCTGCCGCTGCCTTGTCTTCATTAAAGTCAGGCATATCGACACCGAGGGTATCGCAAAGGGCTTTGTAATTCTCGTCAATTGTATCAAAGTCGCAGCTGAATGGAATGTGCAGATGCTTTGCACCAAAGCGGTCTTTAAGCTCCTCCCCCGCAAGGAAACCTGTGGGTATATAGCTTATATTTACAGCCGCCTCTGCCATTTTCAGATACTCATCAAAGCTCTTGCAGTATGCTATATCATAAAGGGTAAAGCCGCCCTGCCTTATTATCTTTACAAGCTCAGAATCTTCATCGGTGGCACGGTCATTGCCGACTATCGCCACACACTTTTTATCAAGGGGCAGCGGCTTTAGTGCGCCGTATATCTGTGCGCTCATTTTCATAACGGGAGAGACAGTCGTGCGCATAGTCGGGGTCATATAGCAGTCAACAAAATGGATATCGGGGTGCTTTGCAGACAGCTCACCAATGATAACATCAAAATCGACCCCCGCAAAAAGATGTATGCAGGAAAGGTACAAAAGCACCACCGGCGGGCGATGACCGAGCTTCTCTATAATCTCGCTTACACCGTCTATGATGTCGCTCTCCAGTGTGCCGTCAAACATATCCTCTTCGCTTACGGATATCCAGCTTAATCTGTCAAG
>JAFYET010000287.1 GCA_017544125.1 Ruminococcus sp.
AAAATGTTTGCTTGAACATGCTTCTTTTCTTTGCCTTTTTGTTCTGCTTGATGATCTCGAGGGGGTCGCCGAAACGTGCCTTGTTGTCTTCCGCTGTCGGAACGGGAGCTTTCTGAGTTATAAGGCTCGACATCTCCTGCATGAGCAGCTGCTGCTCGTAGATAGCCACAGCGTCCTCAATGGTCTCAGCCTCGCCGTTTTCGAGATAGCCCTTTATCTGTGCGGCGTTTGCCATGTATTCAAGCGGTATCGCACAAAGCTCTTTTTCCTGTAAGCCCTTGTAATACTCGTCTTTCTGCTTTATCAGCAGCTCCTCACGGCTCTTGAGCGCATTTATCTGCTCCTTTATGCCCTCGTTCACCTCGACCTGGTTCTTCTCAGCCTCGGTGAGCTTGAATTTATTGAGCGATATAAGCAAAACGCCCAGGGCAACAGCGATTATCACAAACGCTATTGCAGGTATATACCAAAGCGACAGCCCGCAGAGCCCTAAGAGCAGCAGCCCCATAAAAAGCCCGGAGCACCCCGCAATAAGAAGTGAGCGCCTTATCTTGTGGCCCATATTGAAATTCTCGACAACATAGCTGTTATCGTGGATATAAGTTTTAAGATACTCTATATTCTCCTTGTTGACCGTTACAGCGTCTTCAAACTCAAAGTAACGCTCACAGTATGTGACAGTCTGCTGCATTCGTTCAAGCTCAGTCAAAGAAGATCATCCCTTTACAATAAAATAATACCTTTTATATTATAGCACCTGAGGTAGGTTTTGTCAATGATTTGTTCAATGCGCTAAAAAAATCGTCATTATTGACATATTGCAAATATCGTTAATAAGCACTTTAACGATGTTATTACAATTTGGTGACAAAGAGCGGACTGTTGTATGTATCTTATGTGCTTTGGTACTGGCGTTTTGTGCAGAGGGATTTCTAAATAAAAACAGCCCCCGGTCACCCGGAGACTGCCGCAAATAAAGCACACTTAATTGATATATAGGAGAATAAGCGTGCATTATTTCTCTAAACAAGAATCATTCCGTTTGCATCGCTCTTTTTGAACAGTGCTACGATAAGCTCGATAAATGCAATAAACGCAGGTATTGTCGTCCAGCAGAAGAGCAGATAGCATATTCCTGCACCGGTCTTTCTTGCATAGAACTTGTGACCGCCGACAGCACCGAGGAAGAAGCACAGCAGACAGTAAACGACCTTGTTTACAGCGATAGTACCGTTTGCAAGAACTGTCGGCTGTCCATTCTGTGTCTGTGAGTTCTGAACATTGATGTTTATACCTCCGTTGCCAAAGGGCATGGCAGGCTGCTGAGGCTGTACCTTTGAAACTATGGTCTTTGATTCTGTTTCGTATATCTCCACCTCGTCATTTATGTGCGGAACAAAATTCAGGTCGCAGGCTCTGACCTCTTTGAGTGCACCATCGTCGGTGCCTATCGTGATTATTTCATTTTCTACAGATAATATTTTAGCCATTAAAACGCTCCCTTTCGGTTATTTTCTACATCAAGTATACAACAATTTGTTGTAAAGGTCAAGCATATTCACCCCTGTGATGTATATTTTTGTTCTTTTATACAAAAATATGTTTATGTTTTACCACAAATTGTTGTAAAGAAAATGACCACATTTTGTTGTATGCTATACTGAATATATCAAGGGGGTGCGCCGAATGTATCAGAGAATAAGAGACCTCAGAGAGGACCACGATATGACACAGGCTGATGTGGCGACTGCGCTTCACTGCTCGCAGCAGGCATACAGCAACTATGAACTCGGTCAGCGTGATATACCGTCAGATGTTCTGATAGCCCTTGCCGAGCTGCATAAAACCAATGTTGACTATATACTCGGCATAACACAGGTCAAGACCTACTATAAAAAGCTCAGATAGTCTGCACAGCTGTTGTTAAGGCGTGCAGGCTGTTTTTTATTCTTGCCAAACTATCCTTTGTGTGATATAATACATACAGTGGGTTTCGCCGACAGGCGGACACCTCAACTGTTAACTGAAAAACGGTGATACTATGGAAAAAATAGACGGCATATGGTATATGAGCGGGCTTGCACGAAATGACAGCAGCCGTATAAAGAATATCGACGAGCTGACGGCGTTTGTTGAGAGCGTGGGCTTTGTGCCGCTCTTTAAAAACGATATCGAGGGCTTCTCCGTCGAGGAACATTCGGCAGCGCAGAGCTGGTGGACGGGGGCGGAGGACGACCCGTGGGAGATGCGTGAGCAGGCAGCTTCTCAGCGTAGGATTGCCTACGGTAAGCTCTTTGACGGCAAGGCGGGGTTCATCTCCCTTTCGTTTCTGCCTGATTTTGTCAATTTCAGGCGTGACGGGTATGACTTTGATTCCCTCTGGGAGGAGGGTAAGGCTAAACACCGCCATAAGCTCATAATGGATCTGTTCTCTTTGCGTGATGAGTGGTTCTCGTTTGAAATGAAAAAGACCGCAGGCTTTGGCAAGGGCGGGGAGAAGAACTTCGACGGCACGGTCAACGGGCTTATGCAGCAGCTTTACCTCGTGATAGGCGATTTTCGTAAAAAGATAAATAAAAAGGGGCAGGAATACGGCATGATGAAGTGCGCAAAATACACCACCCCCGAGTATATATGGGGCTATGATACAGTGTGCGCCGCATATGAGCGTGACCCCGCCGAGAGCAGGCAGAGGATATATGACCACCTTTACCGCCTGTTCCCGAAAGCTGATAAAAAAGCAGCTAAAAAGCTGATAGGATAGAAAGGAAGTTAAGACGATGACAAAAAAGCTATTTGATAACGGCGAGCTCTTTGAGTTCGAGGCAACAGTCCTCTCCTGCGAGCAGGGCAAGAAATGCTGTGAGGTGACGCTTGATCAGACGGCGTTCTTCCCCGAGGGCGGCGGTCAGGCAGGCGATGTGGGTACGCTTGGCGGCGTTAAGGTGCTCGACACCCAGGAAAAGGACGGCGCAGTTATCCATAAGACAGATAAGCCGCTTGAAGTCGGCGCAAAGGTAAAGGGTGTCATAGATAAGAACGTGCGCCTTCGCCGTATGCAGAACCACTCGGGCGAGCACCTTATCATGGGCTTTATACATAAGCGCTTTGGCTATGAGAACGTGGGCTTCCACCTCGGTAAGGAGGAAGTGACCCTCGACTTGAACGGCGTTATCACCTATGATGAGCTTTTGGAGTGCGAGGCTCAGGCAAATGAAGCGATAGCAAATGATGTGCCGATAACTATATCCTACCCCGATGATAAGACCCTTGAAACGCTCCATTACAGAAGCAAGCTCGAAAATATGGCAAACGTGCGTATAGTCACTATCGAGGGTATAGATGTCTGCGCTTGCTGTGCGCCCCACCTCTCGTCAACAGGCAAGATAGGCATAGTCAAGGTACTCACCGCCGAGAGCTATAAGGGCGGCACAAGGGTGCATATACTCTGCGGGCTCGATGCTGTGGCTGAGTATGAGAAAAAGCAGGCGTGCGTCAAGGAACTGCAAAAGCTCCTCTCCGCTAAGCCCGAGAAGATAGCCGATGCGGTAAAGCGGCTGCTCGATGAGAATAATGAGCTTAAGAAAAAGCTCACCGATATAGCAAACGCGCAGGCTGACAGTATCATAGCTACGCTCAAAAATGATAGCAGAGGTAACTTCTGCGTATTCACCGACGGGCTCGATGCAAACGCTATGCGCCGTATCGCCAACGAGGGCGTTAAGCTCACAGACGGTATGTTCGGCGTGTTCAGTAAGACAGCAGGCGGTTATAGCTATATCATCGCATCTGAAAAAGTCGCCCTGCGTGCTAAGTCCAAGGAGATAAACGCAGCCCTCAGCGGCAAAGGCGGCGGAAGTGACGCTATGATACAAGGCAGCGTGGCCGCAGACGAAGAAAAAATCAGAGATTTTTTCAGTTGATATACTTAATTGCCCCCGAAGCTAAAAACTTCGGGGGCGATTCTATATACGTGCGGCGTAAGCCGCACCACCACAATTATTATTTATTCATTATTCTTTATTCACTATTCATTTAGTGCTCAAAGCTCCGCAGGAGCTTTGAATGCGCTCTCACCACCCCATCTCCATGAGCCAGCTGTTAAGGCTTCTTTCACGCTCACGTAAGGGCGTGCTGCGGTCAAGAGGAAATTCGCCCTTGATGTTGCCGTCAACTATGTAAAGCACCCGTGAGCATTTCGCCGCTACCTTGGCATCGTGGGTGACGCACATTAACGTTGTGCCCTCGTTGTTGAGCTTTACCAGCTGCTCCATGACCTCCTCGGATGATGTGCGGTTGAGGGCACCTGTGGGCTCGTCGGCAAATATCATGTCGGGGCTGTTTATCATCGAGCGGCATATGCAGGCACGCTGTAACTGCCCGCCGGATACCTCGTTTATGTCGTTGTCGGCTATATCGTCAATGCCCAGCTTTTTCATAAGCTCCCTTGCACGGCGGGCTGTTTCCGAGCGGCTCTCGCTGTTCTTTTTGCTCTTAACTGCGGGCAGTATTATGTTGTCAAGCACCGAGAGGTTTTTCATCATGTACATCTGCTGGAAGATAAAGCCCATATCATCAAGCCTCATCTTTGCAAGCTCGTTTTCATTGAGCGCCGACAGCTCCCTGCCGCAAAAGCTCACATTGCCGGCGGTCATCTTGTCCATTCCGGAAACTGTGTAAAGCAGGGTCGATTTGCCCGAGCCTGAGGGACCCATAACTGCCACCATCTCGCCCTTGTCAATGTGAAAGCTCACGTTTCTCAGTACATTGTTCTGCCTTTTATTTACTATGTATGTCTTGCAAAGGTCTTTTACCTCGAGTATTTTTTCCATAATGTGTGTCTCCTCTCGTTATTCAATGTTCGCAGTGTCCTGCGCCTTTATGGTTTTGGTGTAGAGTGCTGTGAAGAATGCCCCCGCTACCGTTGCAAGTATTACCGCAAGAGGTATTATTATAAATACCTCTGTCAGGTCCATAACATAGGGTACGTTCTTTATGCCGAATACGCCTGAATATATTGGCGACATTGTTATGCGTGTGAACGGTATGCTCAGCGGTACTGCTATAATTGCCGAAAGTATGCCTATCATTATAAAGCGCAGCGTGTGGGTAAGTATTATTGTTCTGCCGGATATGCCTATTGCCTTTTGCAGCGCTATCTCGCCTGTTTCCTTTGATATGAACGAGCGCTCCATAAGCACGCTTATCATTATTATGATGATTATTGAGATTATAAGCATAAGGTTCTTAACGTCGATAAGCGTGTCTGCAACGCCTGTGCAGTCGTTTAAAAAGCCTACCGAATCAAACGCCTTACATTCAAATATGTCTGCGAGCCTGTCTATCCTGCTTTTAAGCTCTTCTTCGTCAGGATCATCATCAAAGTCTATCTGGAATGAATATGCGCCTGCATACTGCTGGTAAGGTACCTCAACATCCTGATGCAGCCTGCCGCACTCGCCGCTATGTGTAAAGCTGTCATAAAGGGCAGTTACCAGGTATTCCTCTTTATTGCCGCCTATTTCAAGCGTTACCTTGTCGCCTATACCGGCGTTTATGCTTTCGGCAGCGCGCCCGGTAAGGGCTATTTCGTGCCTGTTCTGCGGAGCAGTGCCTTCACTGTATTCGTAGTCTGAGGTATCGGTTTTGCTGCAATACTGGAACGTTATTTTTTTCTGCCTGTCGCCGAGTGTTGCGTTAATAAACGCCATCAGCTCAATGCGTACATCGCCGCTCATGCCGTTTTCGCTCAGCTTCTTCAGTATCTCATCTTCCGCCTCCTGCTCGGTCTTTCTGCCGTTAAGTATGTCAAACTGTGCAGATGCGTATGCTACGTA
>JAFYET010000027.1 GCA_017544125.1 Ruminococcus sp.
CTTAAAGCTCACCTGACGCTCTATGGGGGCTTTTGCCATAGCAAACTCATAATGCCCGCCCTGGAAATGCTCGTGTGCAAGTATCGAGCCGCCGACTATCGGCAGATCGGCATTCGAGCCTATAAAGTAGTGCGGGAACTGGCTTACAAAGTCAAACAGCTTTTTGAAAGCGTTTTTGTCTATCACCATGGGGGTGTGCTTTTTGTTGAAAAGAATGCAGTGCTCGTTGTAGTAAACATACGGCGAATACTGCAGGCCCCACTCCTCGCCGTTTATGTCAAGGGAGATTATGCGGTGGTTCTGCCTTGCGGGGTGGTTGACCCTGCCTGCATACCCCACGTTCTCATAGCAAAGCAGGCATTTCGGGTAGCCCGATTGCTTTGCGTTCTTTGCAGCTGCTATCGCCTTGGGGTCCTTCTCGGGCTTTGAGAGGTTTATTGTTATATCAAGCTCGCCGTACTCTGTGGGGGCAAGCCAGCGCATATCCTTCTTTATGCGGTAGCGCCTTATATAGTCGGTGTCCTGCGAGAGCTTGTAGAAATACTCAGTCGCAGCCACCGGCGACGGGTGGTCGTAGGTGAACCAGAACTTGCTGTCGACCTCGCTCGGTCTCGGTGTCATAAGCCCCATGAGCTTTGTGTCAAATAAGTCTCTGTATACGGTGGAGTTATCAACGAGCCCCTTTTCGCAGGCATAGTCTAAAAGCTCAGTTAATGTGCTTGCAAGGTCAACGTTGTTATACTCAGCCACAGGCTCATCATACTCATCAAGCCCCAGCGCTTCAAGCAGGCGGTTTGTGGTATATACCCTGTCAGACTCGGTGATAAGCCCCGTTTCAAGCCCGTAAGCCACCAGCTTTTTAATGCTTTCATATATCATAAGAAAAACCTCGCTTAAATAATTTCATACACATCTATTATACACCGAAAAGCCCGCCCTGTCAATAAATTGTAAAAAATATTTGAAGCACTTGACAAAGGCGGTAATCTATAATATAATATTAGTATAGTTAATAAATGCAATGAAGGGAACAAAAGCCTTTTATCAGCTTTCAGCGAGTCGGCGGTTGGTGTGAGCCGGCAGCGGTAGGAGGAAATAACTCATCCCCGAGCAGGTGCGGTGAATTACAGTAGCGGCACACGTGTTTCTCACGTTACAGGGAAGCGTATTATTTTCGATACGGCTAAGGTGCATGGTGTGAGCTATGCATGAAATGAAGTGGTAACACGGGTATTATCCTCGTCTTCAGTATGGAGATGGGGTTTTTTGTTTTGCTGAAGGAGGGCAAAAGCTATGACTATACAAAAGAATATGCTCTTGCCGTGCGGCGGCAAGGCACGACTATAATAATGCATAATTCATAATTGAGGTGCGCAGCTATGCTGCACGTTAAAAAGTAAGAAAGGAAAGATAGTATGAAAAACTTTGATAAATACCAGAGAGGCTATTTTATGCCGCCCGTTCCTTGTTATGAATGGGTAAAGAAAGAATATATAGACAAAGCGCCCGCATGGTGCTCGGTCGATCTGAGAGACGGCAACCAGGCGCTCATAATCCCTATGAGCTTAGAAGAGAAGCTTGAATTCTTCACAAAGCTCGTTGAGATAGGCTTCCCTGCTGCATCTGACACAGAGTATGAGTTCTGCCGCACACTTATCGAGAAGAACATGATACCCGACGATGTCACCATACAGGTGCTCACACAGTCAAGAGAGCACATCATCAAAAAGACCTTCGAGGCGATAGACGGCGCAAAGCACGCAGTAGTTCACCTCTACAACTCAACATCTGTCGCACAGCGTGAGCAGGTGTTCAAAAAGAGCAAGGAAGAGATAATCAAGATAGCCACCGACGGCGCAAAGCTCTGCAACGAATATAAGAAAAAGGCAAAGGGCCATGTTACCTTTGAATACTCCCCCGAGAGCTTTACCGGCACGGAGATGGAGTTTGCAAGGGATATATGCAACGCAGTTATCGACATCTGGCAGCCCACCCCCGATAATAAGGTGATAATCAACCTCCCTGTAACAGTTGGGATGAGCCTGCCCCACGTTTACGCATCACAGATCGAGTATATGTGCTCTGTGCTCCATAATAGAGAGAATGTTATAGTTTCCCTCCACCCCCACAACGACAGGGGCAGCGCAGTTGCTGATTCCGAGCTCGGCTTGCTCGCAGGCGCTGACCGTATCGAGGGCACCTGCTTCGGCAACGGTGAGAGAACGGGTAATGTTGACATCATAACCCTCGCTATGAATATGTTCAGCCACGGCGTTGACCCGCAGCTCGATTTCTCGGATATGCCTTCGTTAGTCGAGCTTTATGAGAGAGTTACAAGAATGAAAGTAAATGTCAGAAGCCCATACTGCGGCGCTCTGGTATTTGCAGCATTCTCCGGCTCGCATCAGGATGCTATCGCTAAGGGCATGA
>JAFYET010000288.1 GCA_017544125.1 Ruminococcus sp.
ATACGATAAGATATAAAAGCGCTGCTGCCCCAATGCCCGAAATCGTCAGCAGACCGCCGCTCAGGTAAAAGCGTTCCGGTGAGGTGATGTGAAGCACAGACAAGGCTGCTGCCGACGCAAGCCCAGACGCTGCAATGCAAAGACAGCTTTGAATAAGCCCTATCAGAATACAACTGCTCTTTTTTAAGCCGCAAAGCGAGAACACCGCATAGTCATGCAGCTGCTCACGGGTAGAGAGAGCAGAGGTGCTTATGCTGCTTATCAGCGCCATTATCAGAATTATCACGATCAGTGGCAGCAGCTCATATATCTGCTCTGAGAGATAGCGCCTGCTCGCCTTGTCAAGCTCGCTCATTGAAATTGAATATACAATGCCGCATTGTCGCAGCCGGTCGTTTAGCATTTGTTCATCGGCGGTGCTTTGATAGCTTATCAGCACAGCGCCTGTGCAGCCCCTTGTCATATCGTTTGGCATATCGCTCTCCCGCAGCTGTATTATGCTTTTACTGCCGTCTTCAATGCCGCTGTAGAAAAGCTCAAAGGTATCCTTGCGGTCGCCGTCATTTTCACCCGCCAGCCCTGCAAGTCTGCCGTCATGTCTGACAAGGGCGGTGACGGTCACTTCAAGCTCTTTTGTGGTCTCATCGGCGGTGATATATTGAAGCCTCAGCTTATCGCCGACATCATAGCCGCTGTTCTCGGAAACTGCAGCGCAGATACCCTCGCCGCAAAACCATTCACCCGCCGAGAGCAGGGGAGTATAGCTGTCGATCACCTTGTCATCTGCACTCAGTACGGTAAATTCGTTTTCTCTGCCTGATACATATGCATCGCAAAGGTGATCACCCAGCACTTCTACTTCAGCGCCGAGGGCCTGGCTCATATCCTCGCTGCTGTTTATCATCGTGTATTCGCCTGACAGATCGCCGCTGTATGCAAATGAGCTGATGACCGCAAGCCTGCCGTTTGATGTGAACTGCTCACGGAATGGGTCATACCTCGACAGGCGCAGCGAAACGGCACTTGTCATAAAAGCCGTCATAGTAAGTGCCGCAGCAAGCTGTAATACGGTCAGAAGGTTTTGTATCTTATATCGCCGCAGAGATATGAGCGCATACTTAAATAGCATGACCTCACCCCCTGCCGCTGACCGAGGCGGCTATGCTCTGACGGATATTTGCTCTTGAGATCACTGCGGTCATCGTCAGCATAAGCAGTATATAACCTGCAAATATTGCCCCATAGACCCCAAAGCTGTAAGCACCCTCCATATAAGGTAATACAGCCGACAGCTTTGATTTCATAAGAGGGATAAAAACCGCCACCCCTGCGGCGAATGCCGGAACGCCTATGATAATGCACTCGGCTATGCAGCAGGCTACAGCCCTGCCGACGCTGCAACCGCAAAGACGAAATATCGCAGCGGTACGGCTTCGGCGTTTGAGTATGCTTTGATACAGCATAACGTAATTGACTGCCGACATAAATGCTATAAGTGCAGATATCAGAATGATGTTGTTATACACATATCTGCTCTCACTGTCTGGGAAGCTCAGATCACCAAACCTGAACATTCCGGGAAGAACGTTCTCGGCGGTGTTGATCATATCGCTATACTGTGAGTTTGTTAGGGCGTTTGTGAAGCACATATTCAGGTGTGGTTCAAGCACCAGCTCATCGGGGGCGGCTGTTATCGGCGGGGTGGGAAGGCTGTTGCCCGGTGCTTTGCCGATAACCTCATATTTCTCGCCCCATAGCCAGGCATTGCCGCCGTCAAGTAAAAAGGCAGCACCGTTTTGCCCGAGCTTGTTATCGTCTATACCGACTACAACGTGTGTACCCGTGCTGTATTCTTTATCTGAATACATTCTTCCCGATGAGAGCAGCTTATCCTTTACGCCGTTTGTGTCAAACAGTTTATACGTCCCGTTTTGATATCTGAAACGGAAACAGAACATCGCCCCGTCCCAATCGGAGAGGTCGGTGTTCTCATCAAAGGCAAGCTCGCTGCCCTCATCGTCCGTCATGATATAACCCTCAAATTTCTTTGCTATCTGTTGTTTCAGCTCGTCTGTTACGGGGCGGTGAGAGGCTATGCTGCCTGCTTTGGCACTTACAAAAAACAGCCACACATTGCCGCTAACGCTTTGCGGAAGAGCTTCAATGAACGTACAAAGCTCGCCCTTGGTAAGCGTCATGCCCTCGTTGACATCTAAAGTCAGCTCCTTATATTCCGTGCTGCTCTCTATGAGCTTGACGTTGTAATTCTGATATAGCCCATATGAAAAGCAGAGTAGCAGCGCCGATGCGAAAACGCATATCAGCATAACTGCAAACAGCGCAGGCTCGTTTTTAACAAGGCTTCTTAGATTTTTAAAGACCACAGTATCGCTCCCTGATAATTATAGCTTCTATAGATAGATACGTAACAAAGGCGTTGAGTCACTACATCGGGAGGGAAAGTTTGTAGGGATGAACAAATCCTGGGGGTGGGGGTTGGTTGATATGACGGGGCTACCCGCTGATGGTCATGCTTTGATATTTCATTATCGGCTGCGGTCAGTCGCAAAGCGGTATAAAAATATCCCCGACACCTTATAATGATAGCATACAAGCAGGGTGCTGTCAAAGCTATTTGGCTGGGCTGGGGTGTGATATGTCACCGTGTTTGATTATTCGTTAAAAAGACTAAAAATATCTCTATATGAATAGAAATTACTTGACATTTTACATAAATAATGGTAAAATAAATATGTCGATATTATAAATTAAGACTAAGAAGTGAGGTGCTGCGGTTGATCGAGAGTTTTGGTGCTGTTGCGGGCATCGTGCTTAAGCCTGCCGCAGCGCTGCTGCTTATACCTGCGTCACTGGCATCGGGGGCTGTCTGGGGGCTTTACAGGGCTTTTGTGGCATACATATTTGCCATGAGGTTCAATATCAGCCTTAAAAGCACCGCAGGCAAGGGCGACCGTGAGCCTGCAAGGCGCAGCTACTTTTACTTGGCGGGCTTCGCCCAGTATCTGCTGGTGGTCAGAGATGCCTTTGTCAGCGTATTTGCCGCAGTGCGTGAGGCTGACGAGATGCGCGGCGATATAACATTCACAAAAAGCGAGCTGCACGAATACTTCCTCTGGCCGCTTAAGCTGGGCGGGCTGTTCTTTGTGGTAAGTGCCGTGCCTGCGGTGGTATTGTTCGGCATTGTGGTATGCCTGATACTTGCGATAATTCACGGGGCTGTGCTGTCAGTTCTGTGGCTTTTGTATTCACTGGTGCTGATGATAGTTTCTGCGTCTGACAGGCTGTTTTTGTATAACAACAAGGTCTGGGCGCAGTGCCCCTCATGCTTTAAGAGGATAAGGCTGCCGGCGTTTGAATGCCGTGGGTGCAGCACACGCTTTCATAAGCAGCTTCGCCTCAATAAGTACGGGATACTGCGGCACACCTGCGAGTGCGGCGCAAAGCTCGGCTCGACATACGGCACGGGGCGCTACCGTGAGGCGGCTTTCTGCCCATATTGCCTGACCCCGCTGACCTCGGCTCTGTCAAAGCCCTTTACCGTGCATATGGTGGGCGGTACCGAGTCGGGAAAGACGGTGTATCTTGTGTCGCTTTACCACCAGCTCAAAGAGCGGGTCAAGACTCTTGACAAGACCGACCTTATCATCCCCAACGGCTATGAGGAGCGGTTCACCGAGCTTGACAGGTGGTTCAAGGGGAGGATAAGAGTACCTAACACAGTTGATTTCACGGCGCAGACATACACCCTTATGGCTGACCACCCCTCGCTTGATGTCAAAAGGCAGCTGATAGTCTATGACATTGCGGGTGAGGCTATCTCGGGGGCGAATGCGGCGGTGAATATGGTGTCGCTCACCACCTGTGACGGGCTGTTTGTGATGTGTGACCCATTTTGCAGCAGCGAGCTGTGCGAGAGGGTGACGGAAAACGGCGGTCAGCTGCCCGACCATTGCAGCAATGACCTTACCGTGCTGATAGATGACCTGGTGCGCTTTCTTGTTGACCTGCGGGTAATAAAGACAGGCGAGCGGTGCAGCGTGCCGATAGCTGTTATGATAACCAAGACGGATATCCCCGAGGTGGGGGAATTTCTGAGCGAAAGCAGCATACAGGCAGCTTTTGAGAGCAGCGGCGGCGGTGAGGACATCGCAGCCTTTACCGATAAAAAATGCAGGGAGTTTCTTGAAAGCATAGGGCTTGAAAGTGCTGTGCGAAAGCTCGATATGCAGTTTACCGATATACGCTTTTTCCCTGTCAGCTCTATGGGGCACGGCTACAACGACACGCCCTTTGCACCCTCGGGTGTAACAGAGCCTTTTTACTGGCTTTTAAAGGAAAAGGACGGGGAGTTTTTGAAGATAATGTAACACGCAGGATAAAGATCGGAGGAGAAATATGTGCGACGAGTCTTTAGTTGAAATAACACAGGAGCAGGAGGCTTTACCCGAAAGCACCATGCAGGAGGAAGAGCCTACCCCGCCCGAGCCCGAAACAGGGCAGGAGGATATCTTGCAGGAACAAGCCCCGCAGGATCAGTTTGAAGAGCCTGAAGAGCCGATGCCCGGGGAGGACACAGAGCCTGCCGATGACAGGCTATGCGGTCTTTGTGAGGAGATAAAGATCGGCATAGAGACCTCACGGGAGGAGACGGCAGCGCTTGAACGGCTGCTGAGGCAGTATATCAAGGAAAACGTCGAGTACCGTGAGCAGGTTCGTGGAAAAATGGAAAAGAAGCTGGAGGAATACCGGAAAAAAGAGAGCGGCGATGTTTTCAACCCCATACTCAGCGAGATAGCGCAGCTGTATGTCAGCTACCTGCCGCTGTTTGAGGAGGAGGAGCTTTCTGACAAGGCAAGGGGCAACATCGACAGCCTGTTTGAGCAGCTTGAGGATATACTGCTCGACTATGATGCAAAGGTATTCAGAACCCCCGTCGGCAGCAGGCGTGAGCTGCCACGTATGTCAAAGATAGCAAGGAGCATACCCACAGACGATGAGTCGTTAGCGGGAACTGTCGCCTGCAACAGGCGACCCGGCATAGTCAAAAACGAGCGCATGGTGCTTGCACATGAGCTTGTGGATATATATGTATATGAACCGTCCAAAAAAGAGGACGCAAATGAAAATATAGAGGAGGAAAACTGAAATGTCAGACAAGATATTCGGCATAGACTTAGGCACCACATACAGCTGTATTGCAAAGCTCAATGATGAAGGCACCCCCGTGGTGATAGAGAACTTTGAGGACCAGACAGACACCCTCGCATCGGCGGTGTTCTTTGAATCTGAGGATAACATCATAGTCGGTGACAACGCAAAGGCGAGCGTTGAGGAAGCAGGCGACAGGGTGGTTGAATACATCAAGCGCCACATAGGCAAGAACGACGGCTGGAGCAGGGAGTTCTTCGGCGTAGAGTATACCCCGATAGACATAAGCGCCATGATACTCAAAAGGCTTCGTCAGATGGTGCAGTCGCAGGGCGATGAGGTCGACAGGGCTGTTATCACCTGCCCTGCATACTTCGGCATTGCCGAGCAGGAGGCAACAAGGCGTGCAGGCGAGCTTGCAGGGCTTGAGGTTGTCGATATCATACAGGAGCCCACGGCGGCTGCGCTTTGCTACTGCGCAAGAAAGTTCAAGGAAGAAAAGATGATCATGGTATACGACCTGGGCGGCGGCACGTTTGATGTTACTGTGCTCAAAATGTGGCTTGACACCAATGCCGACGGCGAAGAGGTGCAGCACGCAGTTGTGCTTTGCTCAGACGGCTCAGATATGCTGGGCGGCAAGGACTGGGACGATGTGCTTTATCAGAAGCTCGAGGGTGTGCTCTGCGAGGAGAACGGCATTGAGCCCTCTGACCTCGAGCCCGAGGACAGGCAGGCTATAAGAAGCCAGATAGAAAAGACCAAGCGCAAGCTCAGCCGTGCCGATTCCTGTGATGTTAGGATACCCTACAACGGCTCTATCACAAGGATAACCGTTACCCGTGAGGAGTTTGAGAGCCTGACGAGTGCCCTCGTTGACAAGACAATGAGCTTTGTCGAGAATGTTATAGGCAGGCTGAACGGTCAGGAGGTAGACACTGTTCTTCTCGTGGGCGGCTCGACTATGATGCCGATGATACAGCGTGCAGTTGAAGCTCGCTTCCCCGGCAAGGTGCAGCAGGAAGACCCCCACAGGGCGGTTGCCAAGGGTGCTGCAATTTACGCATCGCTGCTTATGGCTAAGGACGATGCCCCCGCATCGGCTGAGGGCGAGGCAGAGGCTGCTGACGGCGAGGCTGCACCCAAGCCCGCAGGCAGGGGCGGTGTCCCAGGTAAGGACGTTATAAGACCCCAGTTGCCAAGCTCATTCGGCGTGGGCGTATTGAACGGCAAGGGCGATTACATAGTTGATAACCTTATCAAAATGGGCACATACTACGATGAGGCAGACGCTGCCGAGACATACCGTGTTCCCGAGGACGGGCTTTCGCATATCGTGCTGCGTGTGTTTGAAGACAGGCTCACCGATGACGAGGTGCGCCCCTGCGTTGATGCCTACGGCGATGAGCAGGACTATGACCCCTCGACAGGTGTAAGGCTGCTCGGCGATATGAGAGTTGACCTGCCCGACGGCACGCCCAAGGGCACAAAGATAGAGGTAAACATAAGCGTTACGACCAACGGCATAAAGCTCATAGCCCGCAATCTTTCAACAGGCGAGGAAGTGCCGGCGGAGATAGACTTCAAGATAGGCGAGGGCGGCGCAGCTGCCAACGTTCTCGGCAAGATATCGGGCGAATAGTGAACTAAGGAGAATACCCACATGGGAATAAAAGTAGGCATCGACCTCGGC
This sequence comes from Ruminococcus sp., assembly GCA_017544125.1. Classification (GTDB taxonomy): domain Bacteria; phylum Bacillota; class Clostridia; order Oscillospirales; family Ruminococcaceae; genus NK3A76. Next base: position 6,863 of record JAFYET010000288.1, read on the forward strand.
ACGACATTCTGCGCAGTTGCCATGATAGGCGCAGACGGCAAGGCGGCTGTCATACAAAACGAAATGGGCGAGCGGCTGACACCCTCGGTCATACAGTTTTTTGATGACGGGTCGTATATTGTCGGCGCTGAAGCAAAGGAAGCCCTCGATTACGGCGAGGAGGGCTGTGCGGCGGTGTTCAAAAGGAGCATGGGCGAGAGCGGTGCATATTGCAGCTTTTACGGCAATGATTACACAGCACAGCAGCTCTCTTCCATAATGCTGCGTGAGCTCAAACGGCAGGCTGAAAAGGTAACGGGGCAGCGGATAGACGAAGCGGTAGTCACCGTGCCTGCATACTTCGGCGAGCTTCAGAGAGAGCCTACTCTCAGGGCTGCAAAAGACGCAGGGCTCACTGTCAGGCAGCTTGTGAGCGAGCCTACGGCGGCGGCTATGAACTATGCTGCCGACCACTTCCGTGAGAATGCAAAGATACTGGTCTACGACCTCGGCGGCGGCACCTTTGACCTGACTCTTGTGCAGATGAAGAAAAACGCCCGTGTTGACGTTATAAGAACAACGGGCAACAGTATGCTCGGCGGCAAGAACTGGGACGATGAGCTTGCAAAGCTGTTAGAGCAGAAGATACTCGAAGACGTTGAGTATACCGACACCGACATACACACCCTTTGCACAAGAGAAGCGGAAAAGGTAAAGATAGCCCTTTCGTCTGCTATGAAAGCAAAGGCGCACTTTACCCTTGAAGACCACGGCAGCTGTACTGTCGAGGTAACGAGGGAGGAGTTTGACGATGCGACAGCCCACCTGCGTGAAAAGACACGGGGGCTTTGCCGAAACCTTCTTGACGGGCTGCGCCTGAGCTGGCGTGATATAAACGCTGTGGTGCTTGTGGGCGGCTCAACAAGAATGCCGCAGATAAAAAGGTTTATAAAGGAGATCAGCGGGCGTGAGCCGCTCAGCCGTGTCAACCCCGATGAGGCTGTGGCGATAGGCGCTGCCATAATGGCAAACGTCAAAGCCCAGCCCTACGCTGTGCAGAAGATGACCGACGATGCAAGCGTTATAAGAGCTTTGCGAAAGGGCAGCGTGCCTGCAAAGGAGATGCCTGTCGAGAGCCTGCAAAAGCTCACGGTGTCAGATGTTGTGGCGCATACGCTCGGCAAGGTAACTGTCAACAAGGACGGCACGGGCTACAAAAATCAGGTGATAATACGTGAAAACTCGGTAATACCCGTAAAGGTGGCTGTTGCAGAGCAGTTTTACACCAAGGGCGGGGAGGATAACGAGAGCGAGATAATAATGCTGCAGGGCGACAGCGAGAATGTCGCAGAGTGTACGGCGGTGTGCAGGTATGTGGTGTCCGGCATAAAGCACGACCCCTCACGCAACCCGACACTTTTGAAGGTGCAGTACAGCTACGATGCAAACGGCATAGTCCACGTTCAGGCAAGGCAGGAGGATCAGACCACCGACCTGCCTGCAAGAAAGCTGCCTGCCCCGCCCGATATGAGCAGATACTGCGAGGGCATAAGCGCCCCGCCTGCAAAGGCAAAGGCAGAGCCGCTTCGCATAATGATGGCGATAGACGTTTCGGGCAGTATGACGGGTGAGCCAATGGAGGAAGCCAAAAACGCTATGTGCCGCTTTATTGATGAATTTTCAAGCTACCCGGGCGATTTCAAGATAGGTGCCATGGTGGTATCTGACAGGACGCAGGTGGTGTGCGAGCTGACTAATGACCTTGCCCAGTGCAAGGAGGCGGTCAACGATATAAAGGTCTGCATGACGGGGCTTTGCAACGAGGCTGACCCCTTTGACGAGATACTCAACCGTCTTGCGGTTGCAAGGGGCAAAAAGGTAGGCGTGGTGCTTGCAGACGGCGTGTGGGCACACAGAGACAAGGCTGTTACAAGAGCGAGAAGGTGCGCCGCTATGGGCATAAACATCATAGGCATGGGCTTCGGCGAGGCTGATGAGGAGTTTTTAAAAGCCATAAGCTCGGGCGAGATAGGCGCTATGAAAGTTGAACTCAGCGAGCTTACGGTGAGCTTTGGCAAGATAGCGCAGGAGCTTGGCGGCGGCAGGGGCGGCAAAAAGCTCTTCGGCGGCTCAAAGACCGCACAGACCGAGTGTGAGACATGGCCTGCCCCGGGAGAAACGCTATAATACTGACAAGAGGAAACCGATTTGGAAAGAAAGAATTAC
>JAFYET010000289.1 GCA_017544125.1 Ruminococcus sp.
GCCACCTTGTTCTTGACTACCTTGCAGCGTGTGCGGTTGCCTATAACCTCAGAGCCGTCCTTTATCTGCTCGCCGCGCCTTACCTCGATACGCACCGATGCGTAGAATTTCAGCGCCCTGCCGCCGGGGGTGGTCTCGGGGTTGCCGTACATAACGCCTATCTTCTCTCTTACCTGGTTGATGAATATAGCCACGCAGTTTGACTTGCTGATAACAGATGTGAGCTTTCTCATAGCCTGGCTCATAAGCCTTGCCAGCTGACCTACGTGGGCATCACCCATTTCGCCGTCGATCTCAGCCTTAGTTACCATAGCGGCGACCGAGTCAAGCACGATAACATCTACCGCACCCGAGCGTGCAAGATACTCAGCGATAGAGAGGGCATCTTCACCGCAGTCGGGCTGAGAAACGAGCATATCGTCGATGTTGACACCCAGCTTTCTTGCATACACGGGGTCAAGGGCGTGCTCAACGTCTATGAACGCCACATTGCCGCCCAGCTTCTGTGCCTCGGCAACGACGTGCAGCGCAACGGTGGTCTTGCCCGAACTCTCGGGCCCGTATATCTCGACTATACGCCCTCTCGGCACGCCGCCTATACCGAGCGCCATATCAAGCGTCATTGAGCCTGTGGATATAGCCTCAACGTCCATAGCCTTATCCTCACCAAGGCGCATGATAGCACCCTTGCCGAACTGCTTCTCTATGGCAGTTATCGCCGTGTCGAGGGCTTTTTTCTTTTCAGCCTCGTCTGTTATCTTAGTGACCTTTTCTTTTTCCTTTTTCTTCTTGTCGATAGCCATTGTTATTACTCCTTTCGGGTGTTCGTTACGAGGGGTATTCCCTTTCCTCATATATATTATAACATACTTTTCAAAAAAGTGGGTAACTTTTTTTGGACAGTAAATATTTAATGCATAATGTATAATTCATAATGCATAATGAAGGTGTCCTGCTTCGCAGGACGGATTTTAAATGCAGGAAGACAACAACCGTGCATTGTCAGTAGACTTTAACATTCTGCTTCTCGGTGTAGAAGCCTATGACTGCACGCTTTATGCCGCAGTAATCGGTATAGGCACGCACATCTTCAAGCCCTGCCTGAATAAGTATCTCCATAACTTCCTCAGCCTGGGTGTGACCTACCTCGAATGCGAGCATACCGTTGTGGTTGAGGCGTGTCTTGTAGGCTCGTGTTATGTCACGGTAGAAGTCAAGCCCGTCCTCGCCGCCGAAGAGTGCGCTCTCGGGCTCGAATGTTACTTCACGCTGCAGCTCTTTCATATCCTGCGCTGTGAGGTATGGCGGGTTGCAGACTATGATGTCAGCCTTTGGCAGCTTACCTATCACCGAAGCGTCAAGACAGTCGCCTATAACAAGAGTTATCTCCGAGCTGTTAAGGGCTATGTTCTGCGAAAGATACTCCGCTGCCCTTTCTGATAGCTCGGCTGCATATACGCTCTTTGCATCAAGCTCATGCTCAAGTGCCAATGCTATACACCCGCTGCCCGAGCAGAGATCGACTATCACGGGCGAAGCTATGCGGTTTTTCCGGATCACCGTTTCAACGAGCGTTTCTGTGTCCTGCCTTGGTATAAGCACGCCCTCGCCTACCTTTACCGGCAGCCCGTAGAACTCCCACTCGCCCAGTATATACTGCAAGGGGCAGCCATCGGCAAGTCTTTTTATATATTCATCAAAAAGCCCTGCCGCCTTTTCATCGGCAGGGGCTATCTTATCGGTAATCTCATACCTTACGCCAAAGGCCTTTTCAAACAGCTGCGACGCATCGAAGCGTGGGTTGTCGTTGCCTGCTGCTTGCAAAGCCGAAACGGCGCTTTCAAAAACATCTCTTACCACCTGTCTGCCTCCGTGTCCTCGGGGATAACGGCTTTGAGGGCGGCTATGGCACACTCTATCTGACCGTCGTTAGGCTCGCTGGTGGTTATGCGCTGTATCCACAAGCCGGGGGCGGATATTATGCGAGTGATTATATTATCATGCCTGCCCGCAAGCCTTATAAGCTCATAGGCTATGCCCACGATAACGGGCAGCAATGCCAGCTTGAAGAGCATTCTCACAAAAATATTGTCCCACGGCACGCCCACAACCGTAAACACGAATATGCTTATAAACAGCACTAAGAAAATAAAGCTGGTGCCGCAGCGGGGGTGGAAGCGTATATTCTTCTTGACATTTTCCACCGTCAGCTCCTCGCCGCTTTCATAGCAGGCAATAGTCTTATGCTCTGCACCGTGGTAGCGGTAGGTGGTGGCAATATCGCTCATAAATGATGTGAGCTTTGTGTAAAGCAAAAACACCGATATCTTCAGAACGCCCTCTATGCAGTTCTTGGCAAAGGGCGAGAGGGATATCACATACTGATCTATCAGCTTTGACACAAATGCGGGGAACAGCATAAACAGCACCACCGCAATGCCCAGCCCCAGTATCATCGAGATAACAGAGATAATAGGCATGAGCTTGTCGCCCAGCTTATCTGTGAGCCACTGCTCAAACTTTGTCATCTCCTCCTCATCGTCATCGGTCATCTGCTTATCGGCAGACTTGGCAAGGCACTTATAGCCGTCTATCAGGCTGTCAAGGAAGTTGAATATGCCTCTTACAAAGGGTATCTTACGGTAGGCGGGCATATTGTCTGCGGTGTATTTCAAGTCCCACACCTCGAGGTCTATCTCGCCGTTTGGCAGCCTGCACGCCATAGCCTCTTTTTTAACGCCTTTCATCATAACGCCCTCTATGACCGCCTGACCGCCTGTTTTTGCCTTGAATTTCTCATTCGGGCTCTGCTTGCTCATAGTTTTCCTTTGTTCCTCTCTATATCTCGTTATTCTCTGTTGAGATTATTTCTACATTTACATTCTTTTCATTTCCCGAGGCGGAATTGCCCTCGTCAATAAAGGGCAGCTCCATTATAACGGTAGTGCCCACGTTCTCTTCCGACCTTATATCGAGCGAGCCGCCGTGCATCTGAACTATCTCATCAGCCACCGCAAGCCCTATGCCCGAGCCACGGCGGGTCTGGTTTGATTTAAAGAACTTCTGCTTGACCTTGGGCAGGTCTTCCTTACTTATGCCTATACCCGTATCGGAGACGGAAACAACTATCCTGTCGCCCTGCTGATAGGCTTCGACAGACACGGTGTCGCCCTTATCGGAATACTTTATGGCGTTATCAACTATGTTTATAAACACCTGCCTGAGCCTGTTTCTGTCGCCGTAGATAAAGGGCAGCATCTCGGGCTCATAGTAGTTTAAGGTTATGCCGAGAGCCTTGGCTCTCTGCTGGTAAATAAGCACCGTCTCGCCCAGCTCTGCCAGAATATCCATCTTGGATTTTTGCAGATAGAGCCTGCCGTCCTGAATACGTGAGAAGTCGAGCAGCTCTTCCACCATCTGCGATAAGCGCTCGGTCTCGCTGGTGATGACACGCATACCCTTGACGAATGTCTCTCTATCGTCAATGCTCATCATCGTCTCGCTCCAGCCCTTGATCGCCGTCAGCGGCGTTCTCAGCTCGTGCGATACCGATGATATGAACTCATTTTTCATCGCCTCGGTATTTGACAGCTCGTCAGCCATATAATTTATCGAATCACAAAGCTCGCCCAGCTCGTCGTTGGTCTGCTTTTCAAGTCTTTTTGAGAAATCGCCCTTAGCGTACTGTCTTGCAACATCGCCTATCTCGATAACAGGGTGAACTATGCCCTTGATAAAGAACATACCCGAGAAAAAGACTATAAGTATGATAAGCACGCCTATAAGCGTAATAATGACCGCAAAGCTGAGCACCTTCCGGTCGATCTCGCTGAGTGACACTATCATTCTCAGCGCCTCATACTCACAGCCCCTTACCGAAAAGACGCTCGTAAACGCCAGCACCTTCTCGCCCGTAGATGTACGGTACACCTCATAGCCGCTGCCGTTTGCCGAATTCTTGGCGTTTTCAAGGTCAGCGAACTCCTTCTCTATCGGCTTGAAGCCCGATGATGTGATATCCACCTCGCCGGTGCTGTTTATCGCCATAAGCTCGATCTTATCCTTATCGGCATAGCCTGCAACAAGCGAGCGTATCTCCGAGTTATAGTTTACCGTCTGATCCTTCTCATTGAGGATAGAGCCGGTTATTACATTCATTTTTGAGCTGAGATACTGCCTTACCGAGCTATAGTAGTAGCTCCTGATAGACACTATCAGAAGCACCTCGATAATGAGCAGCACAGCTATTATAACACCCACGCCGTTTATCAGCCAGTGGGTAGTTATGCTTCGTCTTGCAAAGCCTTTTGCTTTCAATTCTCACTCACTCTCAATTCACAGCGCTCCACTTATACCCAAAGCCCCATATGGTGAGGATATATTTCGGGCTTGAAGGCTCGTCCTCTATCTTCATTCTTATTCTTCTTATATTTACGTCAACTATCTTATCATCGCCGTAATAGCTCTCGCCCCATATATGGTTGAGGATAGATGTTCTGTCAAGGGCAGTATTCTGGTTTTTGAAGAAATACTCCATTATCTGATACTCCACCTGTGTAAGGTCTATCTGCTTGCCGTTTTTATACACAGTCCTGCTCTTAAGGTTGAGTGTGAAGGGGCCTGATGTGAGCAGCGACTGCTCCTCGGGCTTGACGTGGGACATACCGACACGCCTGCACACAGCGTCAACTCTTGCGATAAGCTCGGATATGGAGAAGGGCTTGGTTATATAGTCATCAGCGCCTATCATAAGTGACGATATCTTA
>JAFYET010000290.1 GCA_017544125.1 Ruminococcus sp.
CACACGCCGGGTATCATGCCCTTGCTCCTTATATAATCGGTGACGGGGCGCAGACCGCCCGGGAAGCGCTTTTTCGATGTTACCCACTCGCCTACCTCGTCCCACCATGCGCCGTCAGCATACCAGCCTGCATCAATGCAGAAATACTCGCACCCTGCCTTTGCGGCAGCGTCGATGAGGGGGTATTCCTTCTCCTCGGTGGGGTCGCCCCAGAGGCAGTTCATATAGTCATTGAATATTACCGCAAGGCGCTCGTTGTCCTTGTTTCTGCGGCGTATCAGGCGGCGGTATTTTGTAAGCTGCGCTATGGCGTTATCAAAGGCAGGCATACTGTTCCTCACCGCCACGCCCACGGCAGCCGTTACCGACTCAAAGCTCTCACCCGGCTTTAATATCTTGCAAAAGTGCGACTCTATCTCGGTAGGGCCGCTAAGCTGCAAGTACAGATGCCCCTCCTGATCCGAGACTTCGGCGTGCCACGAGCCGTTATGCTCTATCTGCCACACAAGGGCAGAGCCCGTCTCGGTGTTTTCTATCACACCCATGGGAATGTATTCCTTGGTTGACCAGTTGCCAACGTTGTTAAGGGCAAAGACCTTTGAGCTGTGCTGAAACTCTGTCGGCTGCGTCTGTGCAAGCCCCAGCTGCGGCAGGGTGTAGCTTTGCCAGCTCATCTCTCTCTGCCATGAGTTATGGCAGACCCACAGCTTCATTTTCTTATCCTGCGGCAGAGCGCCCTCTTTTTCAATGCCGTTTAAGTTGAATGACGATACGTATTCAAGCACCTGCTCCTCGCTGCCGAGGTTTGTCACGGTCGTCCACGTTCTGCAAACGCTCACCCCGTTGTAAAACTGGTAGTGCGACACCGTTTCTATGCCCGTGGGCTCGTCAAAGCAGGTTATCTCTATAAGCCTGCCCTGCTGGTTTGCGGTGTCGTTTAGCCCCTTGAACTTCATACGATACCCGGGGGCGGTGATGATGTATTTATTACCGTGGCGCTCGAGGGGGCGGTCATGCCCTGATATATTTATTTCAACAGGGCGGAAGCTCTTTACCCTGTCAAACAGCGCAAAGCCCTTCTCCTCGCAGTAGGGCTCGGTGTCCTTCTCATCAAATGGGAATGGTGAAAAGTGCAGCAGCTTGCACTCGTTGTCATCGGTTATATCCAGCACCATATAAATGCCGTTTTCAAATATGCTTATCCTCTTGCTCATTATCATTTATCTCGCTTTCAAACAGTTTCTCAAACAGGCTGCACACAGCCGCTTCAAAGTCATTATAGCCTGTGGGGCTTTTCATATAGCCGCTTGCTTTTATGCTTTTGCCGTTTGTAAAACGCACATCGAGCCCGAAGCCCGTGCCGTCCATTACAAGGCGATTAGTTTTGCGGTAGCCGTTATAGCGCCCTGTGCGCTTATCTTTCATAATCTGGCAGAGCCTGTCTGCAAAGGCTTTGTCTGCCTGCTTTTTGTATGCCTTTTCATCGGGCTTGCCGCTTTGCTTGTACTCAGCCTCGTACCCGCCGCTCCCACTTAGCGTCAGTCGGTAGTGATAGCCCGAATACATCTCGCAGCCGTCAGCGCCGCTCAGGTAAAAGCTCTTTACCTCCCCTATCTTTACAGGAAAGAGAAGTGAGAGCAGCCTCACAGCATACCCCTTATCTTATCAAGTATCTTATGCGCTGCCTCGTCCTTTGACATAATGGGCAGCTCCTGTATATCGTCCTTGGTTATCATGGTTATAACGTTTGTATCTACCCCAAAGCCTGCGCCCTGCGTTCTGAGTGAGTTTGCGCATATCATATCGCAGTTTTTGGCAGCGAGCTTTTTGCGTGAGTTTTCAAGCATATTGTCAGTCTCCATAGAGAAGCCGCATATTATCTGCCCCTCACGCTTGCTCTCGCCGAGGGCTTTGAGTATATCCTTTGTGCGTTTGAGTGGTATAGACATATCGGCATCTGACTTTTTGAGCTTGTGGTCGGCGGTGGTCTCGGGGGTGTAGTCGGCAACGGCAGCCGCCTTGATGATGATATCCTGCTGCGCACTTATGGCAGTTACCGCTTCATACATATCCTGCGCCGAGGTGACGGCTATGTTTTTGACAAACATCGGCTCGCCCACCTCCATAGCGCCGTGAATGAGCGTTACCTCAGCCCCACGCCTTGCAGCAGCTTTGGCAACAGCCACGCCCATTTTGCCGCTTGAATGGTTTGTGATAAAGCGCACGGGGTCTATCGCCTCACGGGTAGCACCTGCGGTCACAAGTATCTTCTTGCCGCTGAGGTCTTTATCAAAAGCGATCTCGTAGAGAATGTGCTCTACCAGCACGCTCTCCTCGGGCATACGCCCGTCGCCTATATCGCCGTTTGCAAGCATTCCCCTGTCAGACGCAATTATGCCGTAGCCGTATGATGCGAGCTTCTTTATGTTATCCTCGACTATGGGGTTATGCAGCATATTGTGGTTCATAGCGGGCGACACGAGCTTTTTGCAGGGGCACGCCATAACGGTAGTCGTGAGCATATCGTCTGCTATGCCGCCGGCTATCTTGCCTATCACGTTTGCAGATGCAGGGGCAATGAGTAGGATATCCGCTGCCTTTGCAAGGGCAACGTGCTCGACGCTGTACTGAAAGTTCCTATCAAAAGTATCTATCAGGCACTTATGCTGTGTAAGCGTTTCAAAGGTTATGGGGTTTATAAACTGTGTGGCATTGCGTGTCATCAGCACATGAACATCTGCGCCGAGCTTTATAAGCATTCTTGCCACGTTTGCCATTTTATATGCGGCTATCGAGCCTGTAACGGCAAGCACTACGGTCTTTCCTTTAAGCATATATATTTCCTCCGTAAGTTTATTTGGGGGTCACGAATTTTCTATCAGGGCATCTGCCACCTCTTGCGAGAACCAGCTGCAGCTGCTGCGGTCATAGATGCCGAAAAGCTCATTGCCGTTCAGATAGTAGCCGTTATCCCACCACACGCAGGGTATGCCTGCTGCCTTTGTATAGGTGAAGTAGCTCTTTACCCACTTGGCGACCTCGGCATCGTTGCCCTTTTTGTTGACAGCGCCGAACTCGGTTATGATAACAGGCACGCCGTTGTCGATAAGCTGCTTTTTGAGCTGGTATACCATATTGCTTATCTCGCCGTCACG
>JAFYET010000291.1 GCA_017544125.1 Ruminococcus sp.
CGCTTCGCTCGGCTCCTGCCGCCTGTCGGCGGCAGCCGCAAAACGGTCTCAGCGGCTGCGCCGCCTCGACATTTGCGGCGGGGCGGCGAACAATTCGTTCTTTAGAGGGCTATTGGCAGCAGAACGTTGTGCGGTTTTCTTACTGCGTTCGCCGCCCTTGCGCCTACGGCGTTGGGACTCTGTCCCAAACCCTGCTGGGGCTCTGCCCGGTATCAAATGAGATTTCTCATTTGATACCAGCCTCGCAAGCCCTTTTTGAGGAAAAGGGCTTGACCCCAAAACCTTCTTGTTTCTTGTTCCCCCACAACTTCCCAATTTACAAAACTCTCCACAACGCAAACCGCCCGCAGACATTCCCTGCCTGCGGGCAGTTTAAATCCGTGCGGCGCAGCCGCACACCTTAACTGTTACCTGTTACCTGTTAACTGAAATCTCATGCCCTCGCAAACACAAGGGTCATATCCATTCTGCCGTCTTTGATATCGGCGAAGATGTCGCCGCCCATTTTCAGCATCAGCTGCCTTGCTATGTAAAGCCCGAGACCGCTGCCGGGCTTGCTGCCGACATTCGAGCCACGGTAGAAGCTCTCGAAGATGTGCGTCACCTCGTCCTCTGAGAGGGTGCAGCCGGTGTTCGATACCGTCACAAGGCGGCAATCCTCCTCGTCGGAGAAAATTATGTCTATCTCTCTGCCGTCGCCGTATTTTATGGCGTTTTCCATAAGGTTCTGCATAACTTCTATGGCACGCTCGGTGTCGCAGCGCAGCAGGCAGTCGCTGTGCTCGCCTATGACAAACGCCGTTCCCGTGAGCGACAGCTTGTCGGTGTATAGGCGCTTTATGCTCGTTATTATCTCGGAAAGGTAGGCTTCGCTGCTGCTTACCTCAAGCCCTAAGAAATCCTCCCTTGCAGCAGCGCCAAGCTTTGTCAGATAGCCCTCTATCTCATCAGCCCTTGCGCATAAACCCGTGTATACCTCTGACAGCTTCTGCGGGTCGTCATAAAGCCCACGCTCGAGTGCCTTTGAGTAGAGCTTGATAGCCGACAGCGGCGTTTTTATATCGTGAGATAGCGATAGGATCAGCGTCTGCTTGTCACGGGCGGTGGCAAGCTCACGCTCACGCTGCTTTTCCATTTTTTCTCTGAGCATATCAGTGCCCCAGATAAAGCGCCCGAAAAAGCGGCTCCTGCTCTCCTTCAGGGGCTTTGAGAGGTTGCCCTTTGCAAGCTCTATTGGCATCTCACTAAGCTCGTTGAATGGGCGTATGACCCTGCGCCTTATATACAAAAGCACTGTTATCACTATCACCGCAAATACGCCCATTACCGTGTTTACAGTTATGAGTGTGCGGCGCTTAGTGTCGCTCTCATCGGGGCTTTTGTAATCAATTCGGTAAAGCCCGCTGTCTGTTTCACATATCACATAGCTGTAACGGCTGTCAAAAAAGCCCTCGCTGCCGTCGTTTTTATATATGCCTGCTATGTACTCATAATCGTCTGCATCGGGGGTGCTGCCGGAAGTAAGCTGATATTTCACCCGCTCTGTCTCGACCCTGACTATGTCAGCTTTTTGGTGCGCTGTTTTTAGTATGATGATATTCACCACACCCGCCGCAAGCAGCATCAGCGCAAGCACCGCCGCTATGACCCTGTCAAAGCTCTTCACCCCTGCTGCCCCCCTGCGCTCTCATAGCGGTAGCCCTTGCCCCATACGGTGAGTATGCGCTCGGGGTTTTTGGGGTCACGCTCTATCTTCTGCCTAAGCCACTTTATATGAACGGTGAGGGTCTGCGGCTCGCTCTCGCTGTCAGCGCCCCATATACGGTCAAAGAGCATCTCCTTTGATAGCGTCTGCCCCTTGTTTTCTATGAGCATTTTCAAAAGCTCAAATTCCTTTGCGGTGACAGATAGCCTTTCGCCGCCCTTAAGAACCGCTTCGTTTGCGATATCGAGGGTCAGGTCGCCGTCGGTCAGGGTATCTATTGCAAGGCGGCGCTTGAATATGCCCTTTATCTTTGCTATGAGAATGTCAATATCATATGGCTTTTCGATATAGTCATCAGCGCCTGAGATTATGCCGTTTAGCTTATCTTCCTTTTCAAGCCTTGCTGTTAGTATGATTATGGGGGTATTCTCCCGCTCCCTTATACGCCTGCACACCGCAAAGCCGTCCATTCCGGGCAGGTTTATGTCAAGAAGCACCAGCTTTGCGCCGTATTTTTCATAGAGCGACAGGGCTTTCTCGCCGCTCTCGCTCACACTCACGGTATAGCCCTCAGCCCTTAAAAAGTCACAAAGCAGCGAGCTTAGCTCCTTATTATCCTCTACAAGCAGTATATCTACCATTTTTACGCCTCCCCGAATGTCTTTTTGATTATTATACCACATAGGGGCGATAATTACAATAGACCCCCGCCCGCTTGTGACAATTTTCCCGGTCATATGATGATTTTTTCGCTTGACAAACGGGTGATAATATGATATAATATTTTGGTGATATGCAGATATAGTATAGCGGTCATTACTCCGGTTTCCCAAACCGGTGATGCGGGTTCGACTCCCGTTATCTGCTCCAGTCTCCCCGCAGGCACCCCGCCTGCGGGTTTTTGTTTGCTCTGCAAATACCCCGAAAAGCACAAAACACCCGAAGGCATAGACCTTCGGGTGCTGCTGTTTACTATGTTTTGGCTTTTTAGCAATTACTCAGCCGCAGACTCGACCTCTGCTACGCCCTCGCCTGCTTCTACCTTTGTCTAGCCGGACCGGTCGGGAAGCTCGATCTTGACATCGCCGAATTTGAGAGATGTTATCTCAACAGCTGACTCGCCTATCATGGGAGAAGTTGTAACTATCTTCTTTAAGTTGCCGTCAGCATCGTAGTAATACTTGACCTCATTATCAGTGTCAGCGTCATCACCAACAGTAACGCCCTCGCCGAGCTCCATCTCCATAGGGACCTTGAATGTCTCAACGGTCATGCCGTCCTCCTCGGAAGTGCCTACGAATGTAGAGTTCTCATCAATTGTGTATGTGCTTACAGACCCGGTGTATGCTGCTATCTGGTCAGCAGGAACTTCGCCGTACTGCTTCTCGCTGGGCATAACAACTGTTGCGCTGTCGCCTATCTTGTATATCTCCATCTGCTCGCCGAAAAGGTCAAGGAGTGCATACATATCATCGCCGTTCTGCTTGAGTGCGATGTTTGTGTCCATGCCCATAACGCTTGCCTTCATCTCGATGGCATAGTTGCCTTCCTTCATCTTCTCTGTATATGCCTTTGTGAGTGCGCCGTCGCCCTCTGCTGCGGGCTTCTCGTCAGAGTTTGCATCGCCAGCATCAGAGCTTGCATCGCCTGCATCAGAGCTTGCATCGCCTGCATCGGAGCTCTCATCGCCCTTGCTGCTGTCTTCAGCTGCTGCGGAAGAGGAAGTTGCAGAGCTGTCCTTGCTCTTCTTTGAGGAAGAATCCTCATCGCCGCAGGCTGTAAGGAATGCAGCCGACATAACGAGTGATAATGTGAATGCCAGTAACTTTTTCATTTTTGTTTCTCCTTTTTATATTATTTCTCTTTCCAGTAAGCAGAAATGCCCCTGAAAATGCCTGTAAATGCCTGCTTTTGCAGGTTATAATGAATTATAACACAGTTCATAGCTTAAGTCAATGATTAAAAATCCCAAAAATAACTGCCTGATGCTTTATTTTTTGAATAAGTTTTATAATGCCGCCTTTTTAAGATGCAAAAAGACCCCCTGCCGCA
>JAFYET010000292.1 GCA_017544125.1 Ruminococcus sp.
GTGCTGTTAGCTAAAATCAAGCTCTCTCACTTGCCCGGCGGTACACTCGGGGACTTTCCGGTCGCTCCCGAACCCCTTCGGACACGCCCCTTCGGGCTGTTGGCTGCCCTACAACTTCCAATTTATCTTTATAGCACACCTAAATTATACCCCCAATCCTTTCCAAAAGTCAATGATTTCGGGGGTTTTGTAAAAAATATTAACGTCAAATTGTCATTTCGCTATAATTTAACCAATTAAATTTATACATTATCACTATAAAAAATACTCAAAATTCTACTTGATTTTTAGTGCGATTTATGGTAAAATTACTATAGAGCGTTTTACCGTGCAATATTAAACTATGGAGGAATGAAAAATGGGACTTGAGAGTGTAAAGGTAATGATAGCCGATGACTCGATGTTTGCGAGGAAGAAGCTGATAAATTTCATAAGCAGCCTCGGCGTGGCTGAGGTTCTCGAGGCAGCTGACGGTGAGGAAGCAGTAGAGAAATACAAGACTTCCAAGCCAAACGTTGTGTTTATGGATATCGTTATGCCTAAAAAGACAGGTATCGAGGCTGTAAAGGAGATAGTCGAGTTCGACCCCGCAGCCAAGGTAATAATGGCTTCGTCGGTAGGTACTCAGAACCACCTGCGTGATGCTATAATGGCAGGCGCATCTGACTTTATACAGAAGCCTATCTCGAACGATCAGATACAAAAGATACTCGAGAATACCGCAAAGGAAATGAAATAATCACGCACATATCGTGCCGAAAGGATTGATACAGCTTTATGTTTGCACAGTTTTTTGGTAGCTTTCTATTACATAAGGGGCTTGTTACAGCCGCAGACCTGACACAGGCGTTTGAAGAGAAGAAGAATACAAGAATGCGTCTCGGTGTTCTTGCTATTAACGCAGGGCTTATGACTTCCGAGCAGGTCGAGCACGTAAACGTAACACAGCAGAGCGTTGATAAGCGCTTCGGTGACCTTTGCGTTGAGCTTGGCTACCTGACCGACGGCGATGTTGAAAGGCTCCTCTCCGAGCAGCCCACTGACTATCTGCTTTTAGGGCAGACGCTCGTTAACAGCGGCGTTATGTCAAATGCCGATTTCGAGTCGGCTATCATCGAGTATAAGAATGAGAATTCCCTCTCGAATGACGATATCTCGGGCAACCAGTCAGATAAGCTCTCAAAGCTCATCTCGGGCTTCTATCACTTCGATACGGCTGCAAATGCAAGGATATATACCGAGTATACAACACTTCTTTTCAAGGATATAATCAGATTCATAGGCGATGACTTCACGCCTCTCGGTTCAAGCATTATCCATGAGCTTGAAGCGCCCCATATAGTAAAGCAGGCAATAACCGGTGCATATAACTCGATAACCTGCGTGGCTGCTGACACAGCAGAGTATATGGCGTTTGCAGAGCGCTTTGCAAAGGAAGAGTTCACCGAGGTGGATGATTTCGTTGATGCCACAGTGGGCGAGTTTATGAACGTTAACAACGGTCTGTTCACCGTTAATGAGTCAAATGAGCACGGCATAGAGCTTCAGCTCGACCCGCAGGAGATACACACCGATGAAAAGATAGTATTTGAGAACCCTGCGTTCCTTATACCCGTTTCATTCAGCTTCGGTGAGGTAAATTTCGTAATATCAAACGGCTAAGACATCATACTCCCCCGCCTGAGTGCGGGGGTTTTTATTGAGGTGTTAAGTATGATAAGCGTTTCAAGCTCGCACAAGAAAACAGGAATCTGCGTAAGCGGTGAGGGAATGCTTTTGATAAGCGATATAGAAGAATAGCCGGCAGCTTTGATAATGCATAATTCATAATTCATAATGCATAATTGTGGAAGTCCGCCTGCGGCGGACGGATTTTAAAAATGTCTTTGGAAAAAGATATTCTCGCCGCTGCACCGCCTGAATGGGCATCTGCGGCGCAAGCCGAACCTTCATCAAGCATTATGAATTATAAAAACAACTTTTTTTCAAAAAGGGCTTGAAATTTATGAGAAGATGTGTTATAATATTATAGTGATATAAAGGACATTTGCTAAACCGTCGACTCGAGATATGGGTGTGCAGGTCCTGTGCAATGAAACGCTGTGAACCATGTCAGGCGGGGAACCGAGCAGCATTAAGCGGTTTGTTTCGTGTGACACAGTTTCGCCTGCATGCCTTTATGTCGGGTCGACTTTTTAGTATTGATAAGGGGTTGAGGAAAACGTACCGTGCATTATACAGAAAATGGCGGCCTATGTCGTTTGACGATGTGGTTTCTCAGCCGCAGGTCACTCAGACCTTGAAAAATCAGATAAAAAACAGCAAGACAGCCCACGCCTACCTTTTCACAGGCTCAAGGGGAACGGGCAAGACCACCTGTGCGAGGATATTCGCAAAGGCTATCAACTGCTTAAACCCCAAAGACGGCGAGCCCTGCCTTGAATGTGAGATATGCAAAAATGCCGATAACGGCACACTTTCTGATATATTTGAGATGGACGCTGCGTCTAACTCAAAGGTTGACGATATAAGAGAGCTGCGTGAGGGCGTTGTCTACACCCCGGAGATGTGCAGGTTCAAAGTCTATATCATAGATGAGGTGCATATGCTCTCGCCGGGGGCTTTCAATGCGCTTTTAAAGACTATGGAAGAGCCGCCCGAGCACGTAAAGTTCGTGCTGGCGACTACAGAGATACACAAGGTACCTGCGACTATCGTTTCACGCTGCCAGCATTTTGATTTCAGGCGCATAAGAACAGAGGACATCGTCGCAAGGATAGAGTATATCGCCTCGCAGGAGAACTTAGGGCTCGAGCACAACGCTGCCGAGCTTATAGCAAGGCTCTCTGACGGCGGTATGCGAGATGCACTCTCGCTTTTAGACCAGTGTGCGGCGTATTCGGATAATATCGACACGGCAGTTGTTTCAAGCGCTGCGGGCATCGCAGGGCGTGACTATCTGTTTGACATCATAGAAAAGATAACCGCTAAGGACACCGCAGGTGCCCTTGAAAAGATAAATGAGCTCTACGGCATGAGCAAGGACTTAAAAGTCCTCTGCTCTGAGCTTATCGAGCAGCTTCGCAACGTTATGCTGCTAAAAGCTGTAAACGGCGCTACTGACCTTATAACCTGCCTGCCCGATGAGCTGGATAGGCTCAAAGGCATAGCCGCAGGTGTCAACATCGACACTGTGCTGTACCAGCTGACCTCGCTTCAGGATTGTCTTGACAGGTTCAGAGGTGCGGCATCAAAGAGAACGGAGCTTGAAATGTGCATAATAAGGCTCTGCTCAGGCACCCCCTCCCCCATGACAGCACAGGCTGCCCCGCAGGAGGACACGCAGGCGCTTTTAAACAGGATAAACGAGCTTGAAAGGCGGCTCGCCTCGGGGGCAGTACCCGCACAGGCAGCACCGGTGCAGCAGCCAAAGCCTGCGCCAAAGCCCGCAAAGCCGCTTAAAAAGTTTGACGTGAACAACTACACCCCACTTGAAGACTGGCAGCAGATACTTGACAAGGTGAGGGAGGAATACCCCGGCATTGCCGCTTTCCTGCAAAACTCGGCAGCGGCGATAGAGGGCGATACCTTCAACATCATCTGCGCATCTGATTTCTACAAGATGAAATTCAAGGCATCAAACGACAGCGCAAAGCTCAAAAAGATAGTTCACGATTTCTATAACAAAGACTTCGAGTTTATGCTCTACACGGCAAGCTCTGTGGACATCGGGGATAAAGAAAACCCCATAAACGTCCTCAAAAGCCGTGCTCAGGACATGGGCATCGAGGTTGAAATAAAAAACAAAGACTAAAAATAAAGGAGTATTTTAACCATGAAAGCAAGACTTCCCCAGGGTATGGGCAAAGGCCCTTCCAACAACATGAACCAGATGATCAAGCAGGCTCAGAAGATGCAGAGCGACATCACCGCTTTACAGGAGGACCTCGAGCAGAGAGAGTTCTCCGCATCAGTAGGCGGCGGCATGGTAGATATAACCATCAACGGCAAGAGAAACGTGCTTTCTCTTAACATCAAGCCCGAGGTAGTTAACCCCGACGATATCGAGATGCTTCAGGATCTTATCATGAGTGCATTCAACGAGGCTGTTGCTAAGCTCGACGCAGAGAGCGACGAGGAGATGCAGAAGCTCACAGGCGGCGTTTCCTTCCCCGGCCTCTTCTGATATGGAGCAGTCAGGTGCTCTGCCGCTGATCGTTTTGTCTGAGCAGTTTGCCAAGCTGCCGGGCATCGGCATGAAGTCGGCACAGCGCCTTGCATACCACGTCATGGAAATGGACGAGGCTGATGCAAAGGCGTTCATAAGCGCTTTTGAGGGCGCAAGAAAAAAGATAAAAAGCTGCCGGGTGTGTCTAAACTTCACAGACAGAGAGGTCTGCCCCATATGCTCCTCACCCAAGAGGGATCAGCGCACTATCTGCGTGGTCGAGAGCCCGAAGGACGTCATGGCCATGGAGCGTGTACGCGAGTTCGA
>JAFYET010000293.1 GCA_017544125.1 Ruminococcus sp.
AGACCTGCGGGCATCTTGTGTGCGCCAAGTCTCTCCTGCGAGAAGCGTATAGCGTTCTTTAAGTGCTCGTAAACAGTAGCGCTTCCGCCGCCCTCTTCTGCGTAAACTATCTCCTCATCGAGGAATGCTGTGTTGCCTGTCTCGCCTATGTACTTGAGTATTGTGGGGAAGAGCCACAGCGCATCGTCAGCTCTGTAAGAGGGGTGACCTGTTTCCTTAGCGTATACGCTGTTCTCGTCGTTCTCGTCGGGGCAGGTCTCGTGTCCTGCATTGTGGTCAAACTTAACGAGGGGCAGACCGCCGCCGTTTGATACCTGAGCCGAGAGCATGAAGCGTATCTTCTCAGCAGCAAGCTCGGGGTTGATGTGGATTATACCCTGAATGTCCTGAACTGTGTCTCTGTAACCGTAGCCGTTTCTCAGACCGCAGTAGATGAATGAAGCAGCTCTTGACCAGATGAATGTTATAAAGCACTGGTAAGCGTTCCATACGTCTACCATGTTGTTGAACTCCTCAGAGGGTGTCTTAACCTGGAAGTTGTCAAGCTCGCCGTGCCAGTAGTCAACAAGCTCCTTTATCTCGGCATCTACCTTGCCTGCCTCCTTGTAGCTGTCAAGTATAGCTGTGGAAGCTGCGGGGTCTTTCTGACCGAGCACGTAGATAAGCTCCTTTGTCTCACCCGGGTCGAGCATAAGCTCGTTCTGGAGTGCGCCGCAGGCATTTGAGTTGAAGTTGCACTTGTTGTCGCAGAAGCCTCTCTCAACAGCGATGGGGTTGCCGTAATCTCTGTATGAGCCTATGAAGCTGTCAAGGCTGCCGTTGTAAGCAGAAACGGGTGCGCCAACTACGCCGAAGAAACGCTCTCTGTGGTTAGAGCCTGTCTCGTCCTTGCCGCTGTTCTCGTTTATGTGCTGAACTATCTTGTTGCCCTCGAAAGATGTTCTTGTGATAAAGAGGGTGTACTGAAGGTTTACCTGATCCTGCTCGTAGTTGTTCTCGTTTGTGAACTCGATAAAGCCGAATGTGGAAAGGCTCCTTGCTCTGTCAGAGTTGTTTGTTACCTTGAGTCTCCATACCTCATAAGTAGCGTTTCTCGGAACGTAGTATGTAAGCTCTGATGCGATCTGAGCATACTCGCTCTTTACAGTTGTGTAAGCAGTACCGTGGTGGCACTCTGTCTTGTACTTTGAAAGGGGCTTGCCTACGGGCTGCCATGTAGCGCCCCAGTAATCCTTGGCGTCGTTGTCTCTGATGTAGACATATCTGCCGGGCAGACCGATGTTTGAATTAAAGCGGTATCTCGCAATTCTTCCGTTAGCGCCGCTCTTTACAAAGCTGTAGCCGCCGCCGCTCTGCGATACGATAGCGCCGTATTCGGGCGAGCCTAAGTAGTTTGCCCAGGGTGCGGGCGTGTCGGGTCTGGTGATGACGTATTCCTTGTTTTCAAGGTCAAAATATCCGTACTTCATTGGTACACACTCTCCTCAAATTATTATTTGCAGTCATAGCTGCATAAGTTTCAAATTTTCTGCACCGTGGTATTTCAGCCCATATAGTGCTATTCTATATTTTAACATATTATGCATAACTTTACAAGGGGGTCGGCGGATAAAAAATATAAATATTTAGTGACGAAAACCTTTTCGCTCCCAAACATAAACAAATCCTATCATCGGGTGATGATAGGATTTGTTAAGTGTATGGCTAATATTTTTGCATACGTGCTTATACTTATAACCTGCATAGGGGGCGGGCTAACCTTTCAGAGCTTTGAATTCCTCTTCTGTGATGTAGATAGGCTCGCCGTTGTCATCAAGGTATTCTTTGGGCGTTTCGTTTGTCTGCCCTTCGGCTTCCAGCTGCCAGCCGCTGTTTCGGGCAGCGTGTTTGATGAAAAGGTTCCCCTCATCGTCCTTTGACAGCTCTGCGTCATCTGCCGTGAAGAGTATCCTGACATTCACGCCCTTTTTAAAGACCTCGCTCACAAGATATTTTGACACCCTGCGTGGTGTTTCGTTTATTTTGTCGTAGTATTCAAAGGTCACGGTGTCGCCTGTATCGGCAATATGCTCCTCGTCCAGCTCGATGTCTGTTATCTGCACCTTTACGGTGTCAAAATCTGCGTCCTCAAGCAGCACGCC
>JAFYET010000294.1 GCA_017544125.1 Ruminococcus sp.
GAACGTTATTCGTTCCATAAGGGGCTGTTGTTATCAAGGCGTTATGCAGTTTCCGTTACTTCGTTCGCCGCCTTGCGCCTACGGCGTTGGGACTCTGTCCCAAGCCCTGCTGGGGCTCTGCCCCCGTCCCCGCAAGCCCTTTTTAAGGAAAAGGGCTTGACCCCAAAACCTTCTTAATTTTTGTCCCCCACAACTTCCATTTTTCAACCACCAACAGAAAGGAACACGCATATGAAAACAAACCTCAGAAAAAGCGTTTGCGCACTTACGGCGGCGGTCATGCTGCTCGCCTGCGGCTGCGGTGACAAGGGCAGCTCATCAGAGGCGGGCGACAGCGCTGCATCTTCTTCGGCTGACGGCTCGTCGGCTGATGACGGCACCGGCGCAACAACTACCAGGCAGCGTGAGAATATCCCCCTTGACCCCGTGACCGAAACCAGGGGCGACTTTGACCTCTCGGACGTACAAAACGAATCAGATGTACCTGCCGACTTCGAGCTGCTGCTCGAAGCAGAAGAGGGCAAGATGAGCGAGAACACACAGGCTTTTGACCTTGACCGCTACGGCGAGTTCACAGGCAAAGGCTTTGCGGCTATCGGCAACAAGGACGAGACGGTGGAGCTTGAAGCAGAGCTTCCCGCAGACGGCAGCTACGACCTTATAATAAACACCGCCGTTTCAACAGGCACAAGCGAGAACTTTGTGACCGTTGACGGCAAGGAGATAACATCATTCTCGGTGGAGGGCAACACCTTCCACGAAGTAGCCGCCGAAAAGATAGCCATGACCAAGGGCAAGCACACTATCGGCATAAAGGCAAAGACGGGCAGCTTTTTTGTTGACAGCATAAAGGTAAAGGGCGCAGCGCTTGTTGACCTGAGCCAGTATGAAGTATCAAAGCAGCTTTGCAACCCCAATGCTACCGATGAAACAAAGCGGCTTTACAGCTTCCTTTGCGATGTATACGGCAAGTACATCATCTCAGGGCAGTATGCTGACAAGAACCGTGGCGTTGACAGCGCTGAGTTTTCCGAATATGACTACAAGCTGGGCAAATACCCCGCCATAATGGGTCTTGACCTGATAGAGGCAAGCCCCAGCAGAGTTGCAAACGGCTCATCACCCGGCAACATAGTTCAGGTGGCTGAGGACTGGTATCTTAACCGTGGCGGCATCGTCACCATATGCTGGCACTGGAACGCCCCCGAGCCCTACCTCGGCACCAACGGTGCTGCCTGGTGGGAGGGCTTCTACAAGGACAAGACCAGCTTCAACCTTGCAAAAGCCATAAGCGGCGAGGACAAGGAGGGCTATGACTACCTGATAAGGGATATAGATGCCATAGCAATGTATTTGCAGGAGCTTGATGACTACCACGTACCCGTGCTGTGGAGACCCCTGCACGAGGGCGGCGGTGACCCGAAGTGGAACAACCCCTGGTTCTGGTGGGGCTCATCGGGCGCTGAGGCATACAAGGAGCTTTGGAAGCTGATGTATGACAGGCTGACAAACGTTCACCACTGCAACAACCTCATTTGGGTATGGAACGGGCAGAACCTTGACTACTACCCCGGCGATGAGTATGTTGACATGATGGGCTACGACAGCTACCCCGAGGTAAAGAGCGACCACTCGCCCCAGAAGAAGCTGTGGGATTACACAAAGCAGACAACCCCCACGACAAAGATAATGGCGATGACCGAGAACGGCGCTATACCCGACCCCGATTCATGTATGTCAGAGGGCATACGCTGGTCATACTTCTGCACCTGGAACGGCGAGTTTGCGCTTAAAGACGCACAGCTGGGCTGCGAGTCGAATTCATACGAGTTCTTTGAAAAGATAATGTCACATGAGCGTGTGCTCACCCTTGACGAGCTGCCCGATATCAAATCATGGCCTATTGAGTAGCAATGCAAAATGCACAATTAAGTTCGCTCCCCCGAAAAGCATCTTCGGGGGAGCGTTTTTTATTATTCACTATTCACTGAGCAGGCGCTTATAACAGCGCACAAAAAAGCACTCCTGCCTTTTACAGCAGAAGTGCTTTATTCTTGCAATTATTCCAAAGCGCCTGCGCTTCAGCCCATAACTACCTCAACAGTATGCTCTGTGCCTGCATCGAATACGGGCAGAACATTGCCGCTTACCTTTACGCCGTCGCAGGTAACGCTCTTGATACCCTTGCTGATGTGGTCGGGGTTTGTTATAGTGATGTTGTAGGTGTTGCCTCTGAACTTACGTGTAGCCTTGAAGCCGTCCCATGCCTCGGGGATAGAGGGGTCTATCTTAAGACCGTCATAATCAGGAATGATACCTAAGATGAACTGGGATATAGCCACGAAGTTCCATGCAGCAGTACCTGTCAGCCAGCTGTTCTTAGCCTCGCCGTGACGCTTGGCGTCCTTACCTGCTATCATCTGAGCGTAAACGTAAGGCTCAGTTCTGTGCAGGTCGGATATATCTTCAAGATATGCAGGGGCGATCTTTGAGTAATACTCAAATGCCTGGTCGCCACGTCCTGCGGCAGCCTCTGCGCAGATTATCCAAGCGTTGTTGTGGCAGAAGATACCTGCGTTCTCCTTATAGCCTGCGGGGTATGTGGATATCTCGCCGTACTGCTTGTAATACTTTGTGAATGCGGGGTTGTTGAGCACAAGGCCGTACTTGGTATCAAGATACTTCTTAACGGAGTTAAGTGTGATGATATCCTTGCCGCTCTCCTTGCCGAGACCGCCCATAACTGCGAAGCCCTGGGGCTCGATGAATATCTTGCCCTCTTCGCACTCGTGTGAGCCCATCTTCTCGCCGAAGTCATCAAATGCTCTTAAGAACCACTCGCCGTCCCATGCGTACTTGAGGGTGTTCTCATTCATCTTGTCTATCTCAGCCTGTGCCTTTGCAGCCTCATCAGCAAGACCCTTAGCCTTGCAGAGTGCCACGTACTCAGGTCCTATATAGCTCATCATGCAGGCTACCATTACAGACTCAGCAACACGGCTGAACTTCTGCTCGCCGTACTTAGGCGATGTGTATGTCTGGAAGCTCTCGCCGGGTGTGTCGGAATGGCAGGAGAGGTTTATGCAGTCGTTCCAGTCAGCACGCATAGCAAGGGGCAGACCGTGAGGGCCTACGAAGTTTGCAACGTGCCAGAAGCTCATCTTTAAGTGGTGCATCATCGACTGAGCCTTGCTCTCGTCGTTGTCATAAGGCACCTGCTCGTCAAGAATAGACCAGTCGCCTGTCTCCTTGATATACTGTGCTGTTGAAAGTATCATCCACAGCGGGTCATCGGAGAAGTCGCCGCCGATCGCGTCGTTGCCCTTCTTTGTAAGGGGCTGATACTGGTGATAGCAGCCGCCGTCTTCAAACTGTGTAGCTGCCAGGTCGAGTATACGCTCTCTTGCTCTGTCGGGTATCTGGTGAACGAAGCCGAGAAGATCCTGGTTGGAATCTCTAAAGCCCATACCTCTGCCGATACCGCTCTCAAAGTAAGAAGCAGAACGTGACATATTAAATGTTACCATGCACTGATACTGGTTCCAGATGTTAACCATTCTGTTGAGCTTCTCATCGTTTGTTTCAACATGATACTGCGAGAGGAGTGCTTCCCAGCTTGCCTTAAGCTCAGCAAGTGCCTTGTCAGCCTTCTCAGCTGTGTTCATAGCCTCGATCATAGCGTAAGCTTTGCTCTTGTTCATTGAGCCGTCAGCGTTCCACTTGTTCTCACCGTTCTCAACATAGCCCAGCAGGAACACGAGCGACTTCTCCTCGCCGGGGGCAAGGGTAACGTCTACGCAGTGAGAAGCGATAGGCGACCAGCCGTCAGCAACGGAGTTATTGCTCTTGCCTGCAAATACAGCCTGCGGGTTGGCAAAGCCGTTATACAGACCCATGAATGTTTCTCTGTCGGTATCAAAGCCGCAGATGTCGGTATTTACTGTATAGAATGCGAAGTGGTCTCTTCTTTCCTTATACTCTGTCTTATGGAAGATAGTCGAGCCCTCGATCTCAACCTCACCTGTGCTGAAGTTACGCTGGAAGTTCTCGCCGTCGTCCTGAGCGTTCCAAAGGCACCATTCAAGGAATGAGAAGAGCTTGAAACTCTTGGGCTTATCAGATGTGTTCTTGAGCACCATCTTCTGGACCTCGCCGCTGAAATTCTGGGGAACAAAGAATGTGACCTCGGCAGACACGCCGTTCTTTTCGCCCTTGATAACGGTATAGCCGATACCGTGGCGGCAGGAATAGCTGTCAAGCTCTGTCTTTACAGGGCTCCAGCCGGGGCTCCATACAGTCTCGCCGTCGTTTATGTAGAAATATCTGCCGCCCATATCAACAGGAACGTTGTTATAGCGGTATCTTGTTATTCTCCTGAGTCTTGCGTCCTTAAAGAAGCTGTAACCGCCTGCGGTATTTGAGATGAGTGAGAAAAACTCCTGAGTGCCGAGGTAGTTTATCCACGGGTAGGGAGTTCTCGGGTTTGTGATGACATATTCCTTATTAACGTCATCAAAGTAACCAAACTTCATAATAAATTTCCACCTTTCCGTATTAGATGTAAGAGGTGAGAGGTAAGAGGTAAGAGCCGCTTTTCTCACTCTGACATTTTTTGATTTATTTTAAGCATTTAGCTTAAATTACTTATAATTTCTGATCGTAGGAGATCACGCATTCGTTTCTTTTGCCGCATTTGGGGCATTTCATTATCTTGTCCGTATCGTAATGCGCATTCCACAGGAATTTATACCACGGCGCACGGAAACGATGCCCGCAGCACTGACAGGTATATACTGTCTTTGACATATCCCCCGCAAACAAAAGCCCGAATATGAGCGTCACGGGGATAATGATGAGCAGAAGCAAGGGGTTATTCATAGTAAACACCTCCTATATATCTCCAAACAATATCTTCATATAATCTCTTCGACCATAGATGACCCTGTCTACCATAACATCCTGCCCGCTTATGCGGTAAAATGCAAGGTATTCATTATATATCACATATCTGTATCCGCTGAAAAGCCCGCCCTCAAAATAAAGCGGCGTGCCAAGCTTTGAGAACTCTCTGAGCTTATCGACCGTATCAAGAATACCGTCTATCATATTCTGAGCCGCAGCGGGCGCAGAAAGAGTCAAGGCGATATACTCCCAGATCTCATCAAGGTCACCAAGCGCCATAGGCGAATAAACTACATTATTCATAGCTTTTTATCCTTAAAATGTGCCCTGACATCATCAGCTGAGATATAGCCCTTTTCCTCGGCAGAGAGCCTGCCTTTTTCAAGCTCGCACATAAGCTGCAAGGCCGCCTTGGTCTTTTCGTATTCCTCCTGCTCGGAGATATCGACTATGGCATACTTTCCTCTGCCGTCTTTGGTAAGGTAAACCGGAGAGCCTACCGCAACGCCCTGCAATACATCTGTGTAATTGTTAAGATCCGTGATAGGAATGATATTCGGCATAAAACCTCACCCTCGTCTTTCAAATCACCTGTTATCTTACTTCAAACCTCTGCCAGCACTTAAACTTCTCGCCCTTATTAAGCTCACTGTAGCCGCTGACCTCACGGGGGAGGCTCAGGTTTGCCGAGTTTATCATCGCCGTCATAGGCTCGGGGCAGAAGTAGCCGTTCACTCCGTTATGGTTCCACATATTCCAGAACTTGAACTGCTCTGAAACTTCGTTTACTATACGCCTGCCCGACTGCCTGTCGGTTATTATCACGCCATAGAAGGGCTTGCCGTCAAGGGTCGTGCTCTCGGCTGTGTACATATCATTTGATATATCGTGGCATACTGCCTGCATATCGCCGCTCTTATATTGCCTGTCGTAGTCATCAGGCTCTCTTAGTTCCTCGGTAGGCAGGCATCTTTCATTAAGTATGCACTTTTTGCCTATCGGCACTTCAAAGTATACCTGCGCCTCGTCGCCGCCGTCTGTAATGGGGGCGTTTATGCAGGTGTGGGTGCATATCGACACGGGCAGAGCCTTGTCAGCCATGCTTTCAAGCTCTATCTCCTGCTTTAACCCCTCCTGCTCAGAAAGAGTAAAGGTATAGCTTATCTTGAAGGGCAGCGGGAAGTATTTGAACATCTCGTCACTCTCATCAAAGGTATAGCTCGTGCGGCACACCGCCTTATCGCCCTGAACCTCGGCAGACTCCAGCTTGTGCGCTCTGTTATGCACAAAGCCGTGGATGTAGTTGTTAAGGTTCTCTTCATTGACGGGCATATGATACACCGCATCAGATGTCTTTATAACGCCTGCGTCAAAGCGGTTGGGCAGATAGAGTGTCGGCAGACCCCATATAGGCCTTGCCTCGTTTATAGTGTCGGCAGTCACTTCTTCTTTGTAGCGGAAGACCTCTACCTTTTTCTCCTCATCACGGAATCTCAGCACCGAGCTGCCCATAGTGTATGCTATCACAGCGAAATACCTGCCTGCTTCAAGGCGGACAGTCTTTTCGCCCTTAAACTCATAATCCCTGCTGACGCTTGCCATTTACAAGACCCCTTTTATGTTATTTTGTGTAAATTAAATAGTAATCGAGAATTACGAAAACGTTTAGTTACTACAATTATAACATATTTATTTGCTAAAGTCCAGTATTTTTCAATAAAATAATAGTACATTTAGCGTAAAAAAAGTGGGGGTCATTCAATGCAAAATGCACAAAAGGTCAGTCAAAAATGCCTCTGAGGCGCTCTATGAACTCTCTGTAACCCTCGGGGAAGGCGTTTGACCCGCCCGACCAGGAGCGCCTGCCGTTCTCGCTAAGCTCCAGGTGGAAGCCCTCGCCGTCGAGCACATCGGGGTTAGAGTAGCTCTTGCCAAGCCACCCTCTCATGCCTATACTGCCAAAAAGCTCGCACAGGCTCTCGTAGTCGGCTTTGGTGAGGGTGATGCGCTTTTCAAGCCACTCCTCACGCTCCTTGTCGTCACGCCAGTTGCCGTAATACTCACAGCAGGTGAGCGCCTTCCCGTCAAAGGTCAGCAGATACTCCCGCTTTTCCGCTGAGCACCAGCTCTCGCATAGCGACAGGCTCTCAAATCTGACAGGTGCTTTTGCCGCCTGCGCCATTACAGCGCTTATGCCGTTTTCAATGGGTAGTGTGAACATTGCTGCGACCTCCTTATTTCTCTATGTTTTATTTCCAAGCTCTCTTATTATTGCCGGGTACAAATCACTTTGTTTTTCGGCGGGGCTGTCGGCTATCATATATTTGACATTCAGGTCATGCAGTATCTGCATCTCTCTGCACTGGCGTTCTTCAAGCGCTTTTATATAGCCGTCAAACCCTGTCAGGCGGTTTGCCTTTCCGTAAGCGCCGCTGCAGTGATAGTCTATGACAGCGCCGAGCCATTCATCTCCACGCTCTGCGGCAGCTTTTTTGACTGTATTCTTGATATCATCACAGCGAAGATATACAACAAACGGGTCAAGCGGTCTTATGATATCGCAGATACTGCCGATATACTCTTCCGAAGTCTTTATATCAAACCCAAAGCGCATCATCGTTTCACACATCGGGTTTTGCAGCAGCACGCAGTTAAACACATACCGCTCATCAGGTCTGACCGCCCCTGCAAATTCACGCCATTTATCAAGCATGACCTCCCGCTCTGTTTCCCACGGCAGGTTATCGTATATCTTATAGCGCACAAGCTTTTCAAACAGCCCGCCGCCGAACCCGTTAAGAGGGATAACATACCCATCAGCCCTGCGCACAGCCGCCCGTCTTATCTTCGCCTGTTCCTCAGACGAAAAGCTGCTCAGCTCGCTGTTTTTTACAAATGCGTGGAATTCATAGTCGGCAGGGTGGTCACCGCAGCCCTCATCAAAGTACCGGGCACCGATACTGTCTGCGATATACTTTGAAGCCGTACTTTTACCCGAGCAGGGCAGGCCTTCAACTATTACAAGTCTGTTCAATTCGTTTTACCTCCTGCTTTTAAGCGTGGTGTGTATGCCCCTCCGTCAGCTTCGCTGACACCTCCCCGCTTTGCGGGGAGGGGGTATCGCCTCGCTCTGCTGATTTCTTACTTCTTACTTCTAACCTCTTACCTCTACTTACCCACACAAAACTTCGAGAACACCTCATTGACTACCGCCTCGCTTGCTTTCTCGCCTGTCAGCTCTGCAAGGTGTTCGGCGGCTCGGTCAACTGTCACCGTTACCGCATCGAGGGTCAGCCCCGCTTCGAGGGCGGCAATTGCATCTTCTATACAGCCGAGGGCTTTCTCGGCGCACAGCTTCTGACGCTCGTTGGCAAACACCGTGCTGTCGGCGTTGTAGTCCTCGGGTGTGAACATCGTTTCTATCATCTCCGAAAGCTCATCACGCCCCTCGCCCGAAGATGCGCTTATTGCTATTATCTTATCTGAGTATTTCAAAAAGCCGCTTTTATCGACCGCCTGCGCCCTGTCGGTCTTGTTGAGCACGATGACGGTCTTTTTGTCAAGCGAAGCTATATATTCAAGCAGCTCTGTGTCCTCATCATCGAGAGGCTGCGATATATCAAAAACTGCGATTATCAGCCTGCATTCGGCAAGGCGGTTCTTTGCAAGGGCAACGCCCATTTTCTCGACGGTGTCGTCTGTGCCGTGTATGCCCGCCGTGTCTGATATTTTAAGCGTTACCGCACCAAGGCGCACGCTCTCTTCTATAACGTCACGGGTGGTGCCTGCTATATCGGTAACTATCGAGCGCTCGTAGCCGAGCAGCAGGTTCATAAGGGTGGATTTGCCGACGTTTGGCTTGCCTGCGATGACCGTGTCAACGCCGTTTTTGATTATCATGCCGCTGTCATAGTCACGCAGCAGCTTTTTAAGGGCAGCCCTGTCGTCTTTCAGGGTCAGCAGCAGCTCGCCCTCATCCACCTCGGGTATATCCTCCTCGGGGTAGTCTACCCACGCCGCAAGCTCGCCCAAGCTCTTTATCAGGCTGTCGCTTATAGCCTTGATGCCTGCATACAGCCTGCCCTTTCTTGCAAGGGAAGCCGACGAGAGCGCAAGGTCGCCCTCCGCCGAGAGCATATCCGACACCGCCTCTGCCTGTGTGAGCGAGAGCTTGCCGTTCAAAAACGCCCTCTTGGTGAACTCCCCAGCCATTGCGGGCGTGCAGCCTGCATCAATGCACAGGCGCAGTATCTTTCTTGTGACGAATACGCCACCGTGGCAGGATATCTCGCACACGTCCTCGCCGGTGTATGATCTTGGCGCACGGAACACCGTCAGCACGGCATCGTCCACCGTTCTGCCGGTCTTATCCCTCACCTCGCCGTATGCGCAGGTGTAGCCCGGCATATTGCTGACACGCTTGTCGCTGTCAAATGGGAAGAACACCCTCCCCGCCGCAGCGAGCGCACCCTCGCCGCTTATTCTTATAACAGCTATCCCCCCCACACCCGGCGGTGTGGAAACGGCGCATATTGTTGACATTATTCATCACTCCGGTCCTTATAGTCTGCTGATCTCAATACTATTCACTATTCATTATTCAATATTCATTCTTTCTATTATACACCATATTTTACGAATAATCAATATCCTCTTGTGCAAATTGCAAGGAACGCCCCATTGCCTGTTGTAGAAAACGTAGAATTATTTATCATATCCCATTATGCTTTATACCTTGCATTGACTTTAAAAATATTAAACCGTATAATAGGATATGGTGAGATAATATGTCAGGTATAAAGAATTTCACAGCAGTGCCCTTCCCCACGGGGGTGAGCATAGACAGGTTCTTTGAGCAAAACAAGGGCAGCTGCATAATAATGTCAGCAGGCAGGGCATCGCCCTCGCAGCACACGGGGGAATACCACGCCGTGCTATACTTTAACGGCTTCATACGCCACCTGCGGCAGACAGGGCTAAAGACCGACAGCCCGACATACCCCTTTGTACAGGGGCTTTACGATGCGGCAAGGCTTATAAAGCGCCCCTGCCCGGTCATAATACTTACGGCATCTGATGCGGGCTTTGGCGACAACAGCAGCCCCAACAAGACCTGCTGCGACATGATAATCTCAGCGCTGCTCGGTGTCGGCTGTTCGGTTACGGTCACGGTGGCCGAGGGCAAGTCGGGGGAGCTTGTGAGGTTTATGGAGGCGAGGATCTGAAGTTTGGCAAGTTGTAGCTAAGTATGACAAATTGGGATTTATCAATGCATAATGCATAATTCATAATGCATAATTAAGGTGTCGCCCATTCGGGCGACGGATTTGAATGTTGAAAACGCATTACCGAAGGGGCGTGGGTGGCGCAGGTATCAACTGCGTTGATACCCAGAAAGCCCCCACACTGCACGCTTGGAAAACGAGAGAGTTTGGCTTTGGCGAACAGTGCTCGGGCGGCAGTTCCCCCTCCGCCTGCTTCGCAGGCACCTCCCCTTGGGGGAGGTTGGTGCGCCTC
>JAFYET010000295.1 GCA_017544125.1 Ruminococcus sp.
GCACCGCTATCTTCCCCTCGGCGAGGGCGGCGGCTGTGGTGTCGGGGCGTTCGGTCAGCCGTGAGGGCGAGAAAAGCGTGCGTGGGTAGCCCTTTTCTATAAACGGGCGCAGATAGCCGCTTGACAGCACCGTGTCGGGGTCAGCGTTTTGTATGCGTGAGCGCAGCTTTGCTACCGCCTCGCCGCTTGCCCTGCCCCTGATGTAGGCTATCACGATATCTGTCTTTGAAAGCCTGCCGGCAGATAGCATCTCAAATCTCAGCGCCGGCGTTCTTAGCCTGCGGCGTATAAGGGAAATGCCCACCCTGACGTTTTCCGTAAACGCCTCCTGCGGGCCGTAGACCGTCTGGTCGGCTATGGGTGGCGATACGCTCCTTGTGCCGAACATCTGCGTGCCGAAGGCTATCACCCGTGCGCTGCCGTCGGCTATTATAAGCGTAAAGCCCGAAAACAGCCGTGTCAGCCCCTCATCAATAAGCGTTATCAGCGCCTTGTCGGGCGAGACGAGCAGCCGCCCGAAGATAAGGTCAACAAGCTCATCGCCGCTTTTTGCCCCCTCTCTGCCTGCTGCTGCAAACACCTCCGAGAGCATTTCGTTTTGCATAAGCGCCCCTGCGATGCCCTCCTCCGACAGCACCGCTATCTCCCTGCCTGATATGCAGTAATAGGCGCAGTTAAGCTCGCAGGTGCTGCCTGTTATATCTCTTATCATATCCACCGCCGACCTGACAGACGGCGGGAACGGTGTGTGCTTATCCATAGCCGCCCCCTAAAACACCGTAGAAAGGCATGGCTTTTCATTCTTCCAAAGGAGGTTGAGGCTTGTCTTTATAAGCTCGCAGGTCTTTACAAAGTCGTCTTTGTCAGCTGCGTTTTCAAGCTCGCAGAAAAGCAGCGAGATAGCATTTAAGTCATCGGTGTTTTCGGCGTATGCTATGCTTTTTCTGTACCCCTCCCACTCGGCATTAAGGTCGGCTGTGAGCGTTTTTGGCAGACTGCCTGTCAGGCGGTATTCATCTAAGGCTTTGTCAATGCCCGCACTAAGGCTGCTGCCGCCACTGCTCACCCTGCAAAGCGAGAAAAACGACACTGCCACCACCGCCATAAGTATAAATATGCAAACCCTTACTCTTTTCACCTGCTGCCCCTCCTGACCAAGAATATTTTGCCCTTTCGGTTCGCCGTCATCATAAATACTTCATCACGCCTGAGCTTTTGTTTGCTTAATGTTCTGTCAAGCCATATCTCATCAAAGCCCAGCTCTTTGAGCGCTGATGAGAGCACCCGCCCGCTGTCCATTACAAGCACGGGCGGCGGGTCTGTTTCGGCTTTCAGCCCTAAGTCATCGGCGGTGGGCGGCTCGCTGCCTTTTTTAAGGCAGACGGATATGCTGCCGGTAGTCTCCACCACCGCCTGCTCGACTTGTGACAGGTCAAACACCCCCTGCGAGCGAAGCCCTTCGAGCAGGTCGTCCGCCGTAAAGCGCAGCTGCTGCAAAAGCTCGGGCTTTAAGCTGCCGTTTTCGATTATTATCTTAGGTGTGCCCGATACCGCACGGCGTATGCGTATGCTTTTGAGGGTGACGGCTGACATTATCACATCAAGGCTCACAAGGGTGAGCACAGGCACTATGCCCATTGACATGGGTATGGAGATATCTTCAACAGGCAGGGTGGCGATGTTTGAAACGAGTATAGTGACCACCAGCTCACTCGGCTGCAGCTGCCCTATCTGCCGCTTGCCCATAAGCCTTACCGACAGTATGACCACAAAATAAAGCACCACCGAGCGGATAAAGACTATCAGCATGAGAAGACCCCCTTTTTTGTGGAATTGGCTTATATCAGTTAACTGCCCATATGCTCCTATTATCTCACCAAAACGCCGTATTATTCGTAATACCTTGTATATAATATTAAAATATTTTTCTTGTATGTGAGTAAATTCGTTAATTTGGGGCATTGACAAAAGGGAGATACCATATTATAATATAATTGTGTTTAAATTTTTAAACAAGTAAAGTGTTTGGAAAT
Organism: Ruminococcus sp.; assembly: GCA_017544125.1. Lineage (GTDB taxonomy): Bacteria > Bacillota > Clostridia > Oscillospirales > Ruminococcaceae > NK3A76. The sequence goes on from JAFYET010000295.1 coordinate 2,034, forward strand.
TTATTCAAGTATATTTATGGAGGTAAACAAAATGGCACAGAGATATTGTCAGGCTTGCGGCAACGCACTTGCAGATAACGAAGTATTCTGCGCAGCCTGCGGTGCAAAGAACGATGCAGACGCAGCAGCAGCTCCCTCGGCAGTTCCGCAGCAGGCAAAGCAGGGCGGCGGCGCAGCAGCAGCTCTTGCAGGGAAGAAGAATATCATCATAATAGCAGCGGCTGCTCTTATAGTTGTCATTGTGGCTATCGTAGTGATACTCAACCTTACAAAGTATCAGAAGATAGATGCAAAGGAGCTCGTAAGGGTAGAATTCAACGGTATGGACGGCAAGGGTACGGCAACAGCAGTTCTCAACACCGACCACAAGGAATACAACGAGAAGAAGGACAAGAACGAGACCGTAAAGGGCAGTGACTTCCTTGTTCAGAGCGAGGACGACGACTATAAGGACAGGCTTCTCGGCGCTTACACCAAGGCAGGCAGCAAGAAGGAAGCCAAGGATATGCAGAAGGCTCTTACCGACACCAAGAAGGACGGCGAGCTCAAAAACATCAGCTTTGACCTTTCAGAAAAGAAGAAGCTCAAAAACGGCGACACTATAACAGTAACAGTTGAGTTCGACGAGGAAGAGCTCGAAGAGGCAGGCATCAAGCTCGAGAACACAGAGTTCGAGATCGAGGTAGAGGGTCTTAACGAAGTAAAGACTATCGACGTGTTTGATTACTGCGAAGTCAAGTTTGACGGCTTTGACGGCTTCGGCTCATACTCGGTAGAGACAAAGGCTGACATTCCCGACGAGCTAAAGGATTATGTATCCTTCGGCAGATCTGACTACAACAACAACCTCAAAAACGGCGACAAGGTTAAGGTAGAGGCTTACGTTTACGGCAACTACACAGCTGACGAGGACGGCGAAGAGGTTTACTTAAAGACCAAGGAAGACCACTACTACGACTACGGCTACAAGAAGGGCGAGAACCTCACCAAGGAGTTTGAGGTATCGGGTCTTAAGGAGCTTTCTGAGTATGACCCCACAGCTGACTTCAAGGTTGAGTTCTCTGGCGTTGGTCCTTACAAGGTAAGCAAGATAAACAAGGACGCTATGACACCTGAGATAGCTGACCAGCTCTCATTCGACTATGAGTGGGACAAGGAGTATAAGGTAGGCGATTCTGTACAGATCAAGGTTTACCCCTACAGCGGTCTTAAGGATCTCGGCTACAAGCTCAAAGGCTCGGCTGACAGCGACGGCTACTATATCTACACAATAACTCTTACTGAGGACATGGTCCCTGTTCTTATCACCAAGAAGGAAGACGTAGGCGAGCTTAACGCAACAAGCGAGCAGTACTTCACAGATAAGCTCGAGGATATCAAGAACGACTACAAGGATTCAAGATACATAGGCTCTGTTACACTTAAGGAAGACCCCAAGAGCTGGAGCGACTTTGAGCTTGAAAAGACCTACCTTGTAAACCGCAAGGAGATAACAGACAGCAGCTATGATGACAACGCTATCTACGCAAGGATATATAAGGTAACTATCACAGACAAGAAGAACAAGAAGTATGAAGCACACTTCATGCTTTACGGTCACAACCTTGTAAAGGTAAACGGTGAGCTTTCGATCACTAACGATTACCTCAGCAACACCTGCAAGGAAAAGCTCGGTGATTACAAGGATTACTTTGACAAGGACAGGTACACAATGACAGCTATCGGCTGATAACAAAAACCACCGCAGGGCAGAGATGTCCTGCGGTTTTTTGTGCGCTATACACGAAAAGCGGGTTGTACGGTTTATGCAATATCCCGAAATATAGCTTTTTCGTTGAAATGCGTTGGGAAACGTGGTATAATTTATGTTGCGGTTTAGCAATAAATTGGAATTTATCAACTTTTTTCCGCCATTTTTTTGACCCTTGACTTAGGAGGATATGTATGAAAATAATAAAAAAACTCTCGGCATTTGTTACGGCTGCGGCGATGGCGGCGGGGGCGGTGCCGATGATAAACGTTACTGAGGCTGAGGCTGCGATAAATGCCACCTCGCCGCAGGATATCATTTCAAAAATGGGCATCGGCTGGAACCTCGGCAACTCCCTCGATACTAACGGCACGGGCGAAAAGTCGGAGGAATACTGGGGCAACCCGAAGACCACCAAGGAGCTTATCGAGTTTGTGCATGACCAGGGCTTTTCGAGCATACGCATACCCGTCACCTGGGGGTATCATATGGACGCCCAGCACAACATCGACGCAAGCTACATGGCGCGTGTCAAGGAGGTCATCGACTACGCATACAACGACGGAATGTATGTCATCATCAATATCCACCACGACAATTTCCAGATGTATTCCGACTATGAGGGCAAGAACAATTACAACTATTTCTACCCCGACAACGCCCACAAGCAGCTGTCAGAAACGTTTGTAAAAAGCGTATGGGCGCAGATAAGCGAAACCTTTAAAAACTACGGCGAGCGCCTTGTGTTTGAGACATTAAACGAGCCACGCCTTGCCGGTACGGGCGATGAGTGGTGGTTCCCGGTAAATAACCCCTCGTCTGCGGTGCAGGAGGCTGTGGGCGTTATAAACACCCTCAATCAGGACGCTGTTGACGTGATAAGGGCTTCCGGCGGCAACAATGCCAACAGGCTTATCATGTGCCCGGGCTACGGCGCATCGCTTGACGGGGCTATCGTCAACGGCTTTGCGCTGCCGAATGACACGGCAGGCATGGTGGGCGTGTCGATACACTCATACACGCCGTACAGGTTCGCAATGGCGACCGAAGCCCATGACAACCCCACATCAGTCTACAATGATGAAATGAAAAACGAGCTTGGCGGCATTTTTGATACTATCAAGACCCGTGTGCTCGACCGTGGATATGCTTGCTACATAGGCGAGTTCGGCGCTACCAACAAGGGCAACGACGCTGAGCGCTGCAAGTGGGCTAAGGACTACACCGCCAAAGCCAAAGCGCTTGGCATACCCGTTTATCTGTGGGATAACAACATCTACACGGTAGGCTCTGAGAGCTACGGTCTGATAAAAAGAACGGAAATGACCGTCGCCTACCCCGAATACCTCGCCGCCCTCACCGAAGCCTACCCCGTGGAGCAGCCCGAAAGGCTGCCCGGCGATGTCAACAATGACGGCAGCGTCAGCATTATTGATGTGCTTGTTCTGCGCCAGCACCTCGCAGGCTGGCAGGTGGATATCACCCTCGCAAACGCCGATGTCAACGCCGACAACGAAGCCAATATCCTCGATGTTCTGCTTATCAGACAGTACCTTGCAGGCTGGGACGTAGTTTTGAAATAAAAATGTGTACGGCGTGCGTCCGAAGGGGGTACGAGGGGGCGCTGGGGTGGCACACCCCTTGCCTTAGCGAACAGCTCCCCACACATCACAAATAAAAAAGCTCCCCGAAGGGAGCTTTTTATTATGCCTTGATATGCGCTTACTGGAGAAGCTGGAGTACAGACGAAGGAGCCTGGTTTGCCTGAGCAAGCATAGCCTGAGCAGCCTGTGTAAGGGTGTTGCCCTGGGTGTACTGCATCATGGTCTTAGCCATGTCTGTGTCACGGATACGAGAGTTAGCATCGGTGATATTCTCGGAAGCTGTGTTCAGGTTGTTCATCGTGTAGTCAAGTCTGTTCTCGAGAGCACCGAGGTTAGCTCTTGAAGCGGATACGTCATTGATTACGTCTCTAACCTTTTCAGCAACTACGGATGCAGAATACTGATTGGAAATGTTAAGTGTTAAGCCGTTATCATTCTTGGAAACCTTTGAACCGGACGAACCGTTAGCAGCAGTTAAGTTAACTGCCTTAGCACCATTGGCATTACCTGCCTCTGTAGCAACACTTGACTTCGACATTGCATGGAACAAAACATCAGTTTTAAGATTCATCATGCTAACACTCAGCTTGTCAGATGCGCTTGATGTTTCACCAATCTGAAGTGTGAGAGCACTTCCAGAGCCAACTATACCAGTTGTATCAGCTTCAGTGATTATATCGCCAACCTTTGTATTAGCTGTTCTTGCAACTGCTGTTGTTTTTCCTGTTGTTGCTGTTGTCATATCGCCGTTAAACAGCTTAAGCTCGTTGAAGTTAGCTGTATCAGCGATTCTGTCAATTTCTGCACAAAGCTGGTTAACTTCGTCCTGTAATGCCTGACGGTCAACACCGGTGTTATTTGTGCCGCCAGCAATTGTAAAGTCTTCCTCAGCAGCTGTTCTTGTTGCGCCGGCAGCTGTTTTACCTGTCTCATAAGTACCATTAGCCGACTTCTCAGCGAGCTCTACGATACGGTTAAGCATATCATGAACTTCGCCCATATAGCCCTCAGCTGTCTTGATAAGCGAAGCGCCGTCCTGTGCGTTCTTTGAAGCTGTGTCAAGAGCCTTGATCTGAGCTTTCATCTTCTCGGATATTGCGAGACCTGATGCGTCATCAGCAGCTCTGTTGATCTTGAAGCCTGTGGATAGTTTCTCGAGATTGCCTGCAACTGTGCTGTTGTTCTTATTCAATGCGTTATTTGCATTGATTGCCATTGTGTTTGTTCTAACTACCATACTCATAATAAATACCTCCATGTATTCTTAATTTTCGCAGCGTCCCTGCTGCTATGAGTTATCACCGGAGCTGTGCGCTGCCCCGATGTGCTTACATTATATATATCGGAAAGCGGGCGGAAAATTTAAGTGGGGAATATTCACAAAGTTTCGGGGTGCTGATTGGGGGAAATCCACAAAGGGGGGCTTTCTTACCTCTTACTTCACTCAAATCAAGAATTGATTTGAGTTTCTATGCACAAAAGTATATTGACACGGCTTTTGCAAAAATGATATAATAGGGGTAACGATGAAGGAGGAAGGTTCTATGGAGCTTGATGTTATACAGAAGATAATGGACAAGGCGATTGCCGACCACGCAGAGAACGGCGCTGCGGCGGTGATAACAAAGGACGGCGAGGAGGTATATTCCTGCGCTGCGGGGCTTGCCGATGTTGAGGGCGGCGTGGCTTTCAGCGAAGAGACTATTTGCAGGGCGTTTTCCTGCTCAAAGGTGGTAACGGCGACGGCGGCTATGCAGCTTATCGAGAGAGGGCTGCTCGACACGAGCTGGGAGCTTGGCTGGGTGCTGCCTGAGTTTTCTGCGCCCTATTACATTCGTGACGGCAAGAGGGCAGACAGCCCCGCAATAAAGATAAGAGACCTGCTCAACATGACCTCGGGCATAGCCTACCCCGGCGACACCCATGAGGGCATTGAGGGCATGAATGACCTCTGGGGCGAGCTTGACAAGAGCATTCGTGACGGGAGCAGCCTGACAACGCAGGAGTTTGCCGCAAAGGCAGGTGCTCAGGCGCTTATGTACCCCGCAGGCGACGAGTGGATGTATGGCTCATCAGCTGACATAATGGGTGCTGTGATAGAGAAGCTGTCGGGGCAGAGCTACGGCGATTATCTCAGGGAGAACATCTTCGCCCCCCTCGGCATGGAGGACACGGGCTTTTATGTACCCAAGGGCAAGCGTGGCAGGCTGGCAGTGCTTTACGAGAACGCCGCACAGCCCCCCAAGCGCCCCGACTGGGTGAACCTGTGCATTTACGATTACGACAGCGCCCCCGCCTTTGAATCGGGCGGAGCAGGGCTCTTCACCACTGCAAGGGACCTCTCAAAGCTGGGCGCTGAGCTATCCTTTGGCGGCAAGGGTGTTATCAGCAGGAGTGCCGTGCGCTTTTTACAGCAAAACGGTCTGACACAGCAGCAAAGGCGCACCTTTAACTGGGATTCCTGCAAGGGCTTCGGCTACGGCAATTTTGTTAGGATACTTGAAGACCCGAACGCCGCCGGCATCTTTGCAAACAAAGGCTCTTTCGGCTGGGACGGCTGGACAGGCACCTATCTGCTCAACGACCCCAAGGCAGGCATATCGGTAACGCTTTTCGTTCAGCGCACCGGTGCCGGCACCACCCCTCTCGCCCGCAGCATAGTCAACGCAGCATATGCGGCGATCGAGAGGTAAGAGGTCAGAGGTAAGATGTAAGAGTGCCCCGAAGGCGGCGTGACCGAAGGGGTACGGGTGGTCGAAAGCCCCCGAACTGCACGCTGGGGTGACGAGAGAGTCCCCCATAACAAATAGCGCTCGGGCGGACACCCGAAAGGGCTCGGGCAGCGGAAATAATGAATGATGAATAATGAATAGTGAATAATAGCTGCGGGGCAGCCGCCCCCGCCTGCTTTGCAGGCTCACCCCTCGAAATGGGGAGGGGCGAAAAATGTCAGAATATGAAAGTACAAATACATAAAAAGTTTTCATTTTCCTCTTGACAAGGGATATGAAAAGTGATATAATATATTAGTACCAAAAAGGAACACATAAAAATCATATCGCGGGATGGAGCAGTTCGGTAGCTCGTCGGGCTCATAACCCGAAGGTCGTAGGTTCAAATCCTGCTCCCGCAACCAACGTAAATACGCCGTTTGAGAAATCTCAAGCGGCGTTATTTTTGTCTCTAAAAGTGGTTTTGTGGACTATTTGTGGACTACAGCCGTTTTTTAGTTCATCGGCATATCAGCCATAGCCTTCATCTGGTCTCTGCGGGCGTAGATCACATCGGTCACTATGACCTTGTGCTCAGGCTCGTTGATCCAGAAATAAACGTAATAGTTGCCGACAATTAGCCGGTGTATGCCCTCGGTGCGCCAAGGTTCGTCTCAGTCAGCTTTACCTTGTTAGGGAATGTGTCAAGCCCGAATATAGCGTCAAAGATCATCTTGACTGTGTTTCGGGCAGCTTGTTCCTGATGTAGAAAGCGATCCCTCTTATGGTCGCTTCGGCAAAGGCTGTGACCTCAACTTCGTATTTAGTCATCGCCAAGCTCTCCCATCAGCCTCTCATAGACATTTCCGGCAGGAGTATACATCCCATCTTTAGCCTGAGCAAGACCCACAGCCATTCTCTGATCATACTCTTCCTTGGTCAGTTCGTCCCTTGCTTTCGGCTCGTTTACCGGCACAGACGGTCTAAACGGCAGACCGTTCCAGAGAATGATCTCACGGTAAAACATATTTATAGCCGTAGATACGGGGATCCCCAGCTTTGCCATTACAGCCTCGGCTTGCTCCTTGATCTCGGGTTCGACTCTTGCGGTTACATTTGCTGTTCTTGCTGCCATAGTATCGACCACCTTTCTGCTACTATTATATCACATTGTATTGCAAATTGCAATACAATTTCGGATAAAATTTCGTAGATAAGCGCCGTTTGGAGAGATCCGATCGGCGCTGTTTTTTATTCCCCAATGCTCCCTTTCCCTTGACGACCGCCCGATCATGCGCTATAATATATACATCAACAATTCATCTGACACACCGGAGGCAAAAATGAACACAACCGAATTTCCGCATAGTATAGGGCTTAAAGGCGTGGCGAACGCCCGTGAGCTCGGAGGGTATAAAACGATAGACGGGCGAGAGGTAGTAAGCGGCGTGCTGCTGCGTACAGGTAAGCTCTCGCAGGCAACAGCCGAGGATCTGAAGAAGCTCACTAATGAGTACAAGGTAGCTGCGGTGATAGATCTACGCTCGGCTGAGGAGATAAACGGCTCGCCCGAGGTGGCGGTGTTTACGGGTACGGCTGACCCCGACCCCGACCCGCAGCTTGACGGGGTGCGCCGCCTTAATCTGCCGGTGCTTGATATGCAAAGGCTCATAAAGCCTATCAGCGCTGTCAGAGAAAGCAGTGACCTAAGCGCTCTCGAGGCGGTGGCAAAGGCAGATGTGCTTGGCGATACCCTTTATTATACATTCGTTGACGATGAGCCGGGCAGGGGCAGCTATGCTAAGCTCTTCCGTGAGCTTTTATCGCTTGAAGAGGGCAGGGCGCTGCTTGTTCACTGCTCGCAGGGTAAGGACAGAACGGGCGTTGCGGCAATGCTCATTCTCACGGCTCTCGGGGTGAGCGAGCAGACGGTGCTTGATGACTATCTGCTCACCAATACCTATAACAGCGAAAGGATAGCCGCCAAAAGAGCTGAGCTTGAGCGTGCGGGGCTGCTGTCTGCTGATAATGTAGCCGCTATGCTCTCGGCTACAGACAGCGTGAATATCAGCTACATGACCTCGCTGATAGCCCATATCAACGAGCGTTGCGGGTCTGTCATGGGCTATATCACCGGTGAGCTTGGCATCACTGCCGACGAGATAGCAAAGCTGCGGGAAAAGTTTCTGATCCCCCCTCCGGCTGCTTCGCAGGCACCTCCCTCGGGGAGTGATTGGGGGCTTTCCGGGTATCAACGCAGTTGATACCTGCGCCACCCCAAGCCCCCTCCGGCAATCCGCCAGCCGACAGCAAACATAAAATAATTTTGCATTGAAAAGGAGGAAAAGCTATGAGAACATCACTTGACAACAACACACTGACTCTTTTTCTTGAAGGCAGGATAGATACGAATAACGCCCCAAGGGTCGATGCCGAGATCACCGAGGCAATTGACGGGGTAAGCCCTGAGAATATCGTCATAGATGCGGCAAATCTTGATTATATATCAAGTGCGGGGCTGCGTGTGCTTATGAAGCTGCGTAAATCTGCGGGCAGGGCGCTGCCTGTTATAAACGTATCCCGTGATGGTTATGATATCTTCGATACTACGGGCTTTACCGAGCTTTTTGATGTGAAGAAGGCACTGCGCATAATCTCTGTCAAGGGCTGCGTGTCGAGCGGCTTGTAAAGGGCAAGCTGCTGCCCGCTGCCGATAAGGCTCTGCCCCTGGATTTCTGATAAGCGGCGTGTAAAACACTCACGGCTCTCCCATTAGTTCGGTTTCTGCAACCAACGATATTTTTGTTCATATTCTCCAAAAATCGTTATTGCCTTTTGTATACCATTTCGATTTTTTGCGGTTCAAAAATGGCAAAAGCGACAAATCATTTTGAACTTTTTTTAAAAAGCGGTATAAAGAAAGGGAAAATCTGCTATAATAGTATCGTAGGAAAGAGTAAGAATAGATGTAATGAGAGATAATGAGTAAGGAGTGTTTTACAGATCATGCGTAGAAACAACAGCATTATAGGCACTGTCGCTCTTACGGGTGCGGCGCTTATGATAGCAGGAATGACAGCCTTTGCGTCCGATGCTTCGTCTATCAGCGGCAACAGAGAGATTACAGCTGCCATAAACACAGCAGAGGTCAGCATAGACGCTTTAAGAGCAGTTGAGGTCGGCGCAGGTACAGAGAGCGCAGTTATCGAGCAGACAGGCTTGGTTATCAGAGATACACTTAAAAGCAACGTAAAGTATACAAGCAGCCTTATCAAGCAGGCTAAGAAGGCTGACGAAAAGCAGAAAGCCGAGGCTAAGAAGGAAGCAGAAGCAAAGAAAAAGGCAGAAGCCAAAAAGAAAGCCAAGGAAGAGGCTGAGAAAAAGGCAAAGGCAGAGCAGGCAGCAACTGCCGCAAATACAGTAAATGCAGACTGGGATAAGAGCGGCAGGCTCAACACCTTCTCGGGCGTGTATTACGGCCCCTCGGGCAAGGAGACATACTACAACCTCGATATGGGCGGCGTAGTAAGCATAATGAGAGGTATGGGCTATTCCGAGGACGATTACCCCTACTGGGTAAGGGAAGACGGCTGCAAGATGCTCGGTGACTACATCATAGTTGCCTGCAACCTCGATATCCGCCCCCGTGGCACACTTATCGCTACATCGCTTGGCACCGGTATCGTGTGCGACACAAGCCCCGTTTTCGTAGGCGGCAACGCCACACAGGTAGACGTGGCAGTTAACTGGTAAACAACACAAAAACCACAGCACTTCATATGAAATGCTGTGGTTTTTTTATTATATAGTGTTATCAGTAAACTGCCTCTAAGTTCCAGAGCTGGTTAGCAGCGCCCGAGTATCTCCACTGGAGAACGTTTGCGTTGTCTGCTGTGGATCTGCCCGAAACGTCAAGTGCCTTGCCGCTGCCCTTGTTTATGATAGCGTAGCTGTTGCCGACCTTTCTCAGCTCCCAGCGCTGTGCGTTGCCGCCGTTGTAGCTGCACTGCTGAACGTTTGCGCCGTCGTCCTTGCTGCCCCATGCAACGTCAAGCACCTTGCCGGAGTTTACGCACTTTATCACATAGTAGCCGTCAGACTGTTTCTCAAGATACCACTTCTGGTTGTTCTGGCCGGTATAGCGATACTGGAGAACATTTGCGCCGTCATTCTTGCTTGCGCCCGAAACGTCAAGTGCCTTGCCCGAGTTTACGCTCTTTATAGCATACTTCTGTCTGGAGTTGAAGTTTGTGCTGCTGTTTGAATAGTTGTTGTTATTGTTCTGCTGC
>JAFYET010000296.1 GCA_017544125.1 Ruminococcus sp.
GCGTGCTCATGGGTATCATCGGCGTAGCGATAGGGCTCGTGGTGGCTTTCACGGCAGCAGGTGCAGCGCTTATCATCGCCGGCTTTGCAGCACTCTTTGCAGTTCCGCCCGTCGGGCTTTGCATACTGGGCGCAGGGCTTATCGTCATAGGGCTTGATATACTGCTTATCTTCCCGCTGGTAAAATGGGCATTCTCGATGATAATAAAGCTCATTCAGTGGGTGGTTAACACCATAAAGAACTTTATAAACAACAGACAGAACGCAAACGCATAAGGGAGGGGCTTTAGTATGGAACACAAGAAGAGAAATATTACCGGGCTCACATTCCTTATACTCGGCATAGTGGTGCTGGTAATAGGCATAATCGCCATAAACAACACAGATATGTCAAAATACGGCACATCACACTCGGGCGAGCTCGAGACCTTCACCGAGGAGTTCAGCGCAGATGGCATAGAGAACATAAAGATAGACCTTGGCGAAAATGACTACTCGATAATCTTTGACGAAAACGCTGCCAACATAACAGTTCACTCCGAGGATCTATACAAGGATTCCTACACGGTAGAGAAAGAAGACGGCACATTCAAGATCGAGACAAAGGACCATACCTACAAGTTCTGGAAGTTCAACTTCCACTTTATAAACATCGACTATTCAAAGTTCAATGATATACACTCGATAACCGACCTCGGCAAGCTCTTTGACTCATATGACGGCAAGGTGACGGTGACTTTCCCCGCCAGGCTCTATGACGAGGTAAAGCTCAGCTCCGGTGTGGGCGATGTATATATCAGGGGCTGCGAATGTAAGGAGTTCGACCTCTCAGCAGGTGTGGGCAACGTTGAGCTCGAGAATGTCAAGGCAGACAGCAGCCGCTTCTCGGCAGGCATGGGCAATATCGACGGCAAAGGCATTGATTTTGAGAGCTTCAACCTCTCGGCAGGCGTAGGCAACGTCGATCTCTCGGGCTTTGTGGGCGACACAAAGATAAGCTGCGGTGTGGGCGATGTTATCATGCACATAAAGAATGACTCACACAACTACGACATCGACGAGGACGAAGCCGACATACACACAGGCGGCAAGGAGACATCAGACAAGAAGTACGATATGAAGATATCAAGCGGCATCGGTGACTGCGATATCTACTTTGAATAACACAGAGGGGGCGTAATGATTGAAAGGTGTAATAATATACACTTCCAAATACGGCTCGGCAAAAAAGTATGCACAGTGGCTGAGCGATGCGACAGGCTTTGATGTGCTTGAAGCCAAAAAAGCCGGCATCAGCGAGCTTTCGGGCTATGACACGGTGATATTCGGCGGCGGCGTATACGCAGGCAGCATAGCGGGGCTCGGCTTTCTCAAAAAGAACATCGGCGCACTTAAAGACAAAAGGCTTGCAATATACTGCTGCGGGGCAGCGCACTTTGATGAAGAGCTGTTCTCACAGCTAAAGGCACACAGCCTTAAAGGCGGGCTTGAAGATATACCCTGCTTTTACTGCCGTGGGGCGTTTGACCTCAAAAGCCTGAGCTTCGGCGACAGAACCATTTGCAAGCTGCTTATAAAAGCCGTATCGAAAAAAGCCCCCGATGAGCTTACCGTGCTGGAAAAGGCACTGCTTGAAGCAAAGAACGAACCCTTTGACCGGGCAGACAAGAAATACCTTGAACCAATGATAGGATTTATAAACAAGTAAAGGAGAGATGATCTATGAACGGACAGAAACGACTGTATAAAAATTCAGACAACAAGATGATATGCGGCGTGTGCGCAGGGCTTGCGGAATACTTTAATATTGACGTGAGCATTGTAAGGATACTCGTGGTGCTGCTGGCATTCGGCTGCGGCAGTGGGCTGCTCGCCTACATCGTGGCAGCAATTATCCTGCCTGAGAAAAAGGAAGTGTTCTCAGGCAGCTTAGGGCAGAATAACTATGCCGACGGCAGCTATAACAGCTACGACAACCCCGGCAGCAGCGACAACCGTTAACGCCTGTTTCTATTTTTTCTCCTTCCCCGCCGCAGGGCAAAAACGCTCTGCGCTGCGGGGAAATATATTTAGCGGGCTTACACGAATTAAAATATGCTTAATTGACTTTTTTTCACATTTATAGTATAATATAAGTTGAAATTATCATAACGCCGGGGCAGGAGGTGCATAGGCTTGGCGGGAACATACTATATAGCGGCATTTGCGCTCTCGGCGGTGCTTATGCTCATTTACAGCTTTATTTATCACAGGCACTTTGATGTGCATATATCCCTCGTTTTCATACTCGTGCCCATAAGCAACCTCAGCCAGGTAATGCTTAGCCGTGCAAGGTCGCTGGAAGCTGCACTTCTTGCAAACAAGGTAATGTATATAAGCGCCTGCTACCTTATACTTATGCTGACACTAATAGTATTCAGCCTTTGTGATATAAAGCTCAACCGCTATATACGGCTCGTGCTGTATCTTATCTCGACCACAGTATTCTGCTTTACATTGCAGATAGATGAAAACCGGCTCTACTACAAAAACGCCCAATACAAGGTCGAGAAAGGCACTGTCGTACTCATAAAGGAATACGGCCCTTTGCATAAGTTTTTCTATGCTATGGTAATAATCTATTTCCTTATGGGCATGGGGGCTATCGCATACAGCTATTTCAAGAAAAACCAGGTGTCAAGAAAGTTCATCTACCTGCTTGCACTCCCCGAGGTGCTGTCGGTGTTCAGCTTCTTTGTGGGCAGAAAGCTGTCAAAGACCTTTGACTTCATACCAAATGTTGAGCTGATACCGTTAGCATATGATATAGCGCTTGTAGTGTATCTGATAATCGTTCACAGGCTCGTGCTGTACGATATTTCGGACACCGTGATAGATTCCCTCGTGCAGAAGGGCGATACGGGCTTTATTTCCTTTGACTTCGGGCTCAACTACCTCGGCTCTAACGAGACGGCAAAACGCATATTCCCCGAGCTTATGAACC
>JAFYET010000297.1 GCA_017544125.1 Ruminococcus sp.
CTCACGAAATATAAACAGCCTGGCAGCCACAGCAATAAGCGCAAATATCACCCCCTCGACTATCTCCGGCAGCACCCTTACCTATGCCGACCTTGCGACCTTCTGGGCATCAATGACCGATGCCAATATGGACGTTATGCTCTGCAGCCCCGCAGTTATGGCAAGCATTCTCGCCCTTGATGAGATGAAGACCACCGTCGCCGACCTTATGAAGAGCGGCCGTGCGGTTACTCCCTTCGGCGTTACCCTTGTCAAGTGCCCCTCGCTCACCGCATCAGGCGATATAATCGGCATCGACTCGTCAATGGCAGCCGAGGTCATCTTCGGCGGCGATGTGATAGTCGATATCGACAAGATATTCTCAAACCAGAACCACGAGGTAGCCTGCTCCGTCCTCATCGGCGTTGCCAGGATCTACGATAAGGCGGTCAAGGTGCTCAAAACGACCTCTAACGTAAGCGCACCTGCTTCCTCAAAGAATAAGGAATAACGAACGCCGGAGCGATCCGCCTGCGTCAATGCCCCCTCCGCCCTTTTGGCGGCGGAGGGGGCTGTTACCTCTTATATCTTACGTCTGAAAGGAGAATGATAATGGTCTACATAGACAGAAACAAAGTCATGGCGCTGTTTTTAAGACTAAGCAAAATACCCGATGAGCAGCGGCATGACTATGACGATATGATAGAAAATGCGAGCTTTTATGTGGCAAGGCACGCCGTCGAGCCTGTGCTCGTCACCGACCTTGAAAGGCTCGAATTCGCCGCCGCAGCAGTGGCGGTCTACGATAATACTATGATGAAGCTGATAAACGATAAGACCCTCTGCACAGCCGACGGCAGACAGACGCTGAGCTTTAAGGACAGCGATTCCTATAAATATGCCCTTAAACTGCGTGAGCACGCAATAGCCTGCGTTAGTGATATCTGGGTCGATGATAGTTTCAGCTTTGCAGCAGCAGAGGGGTGATCAGATTGCAGAGTATCATATCATCGGTCACGCAGATACTTGTGCAGGCGGGCTTTTTAGCCCCGGGCATATGCGTCACGCTCACGGGCGGCGCTTATAAAGATGAGTATATCGCCCTTGTGACCCTTAAAGAGATCAGACATACCGAAACGGGCTTTCACTTTCTCTCGGGCAGCAGAGAAAGGCACTATGAGTATAAGCTCGAGTGCAGGCTTTTGGGTAAGCAGGGCGATTGCTCTGACAGAGCCACGCTGCTTGCAAAGGCAGAATCTGCAAGAGAAGCCCTCATAACATCAGGCTTTGAAGTCACCCTTGCCAATGACAATAAAATAGACGGCACACTTTCCCGTGCCGTCTGTACGCTGAATGTCACCAAGGGCGAGATAAAACAGATAGGGGAGTGAACAGAGTGAAAAACGAATTTACAGTGACCCTCGGCTTAAAGACGCTGACACTTTATAGCCTTACCTTTCGTACAGATACTAAGACCGCCGAAACAGCCACGGTTGACGGCTTTGTGATAAGGCGGCTCGCAGGCAGGCGCAAGAATTTCTATACCCTTAAAGGCAGAACGCCCTATGACGGCTTTCTTGCATTCTGCGCCTATATAAACGCCAATATCGGCAGTGCGGTAACGCTCACCGTCGGCACGGCGCAGACATCGCTTGTTTTCACTAAAGGCGAGTGTACAGCCTGCGAGCAGGGAATGTGCGAATATGTGATAGAGCTTGAGGAGGTGACGGATTGAGCACCGACAGCTTTACCATACAGCTAAAAAACGCCTCGGGCAGCGTTATATCCATGTTTCAGAGAATAGTATCCCTCACCCTTGTTAAGGAGCGCTACACACCCTACTTCACCCTTGAATTCACCACCGATGCCATATATCATCAGGGCTTTGACACAAAGGATTTCACCTCGGTCAAGCTGATCTACGGGCAGAATGAGCTGTTCTTCGGCAGGGCATCGGGCATCAGCCTTAAATACACAGCGGGCAGAAAGTTGCTCACAGGGCGTGCCTACGGCTATACCAAGACGGTTGGCACCTGCGATGCCGTGCCGGGGCTCATGAGCAACTGCACCCTTGCCGATATAGCTTCTGCCAACACCTATATGCCGAATGTGAGCTATCAGCAGATATCAGACAGCGCCAACTACATCTACGTCAAGGAAACAGACACTATCTGGGACGCGATAGCCGCCCTTTCCATAAAGCTCTATGAAGAGTACCCCTACATCACGGGCATGAACACGGTAAATATCAAAAAGCAGGGGCAGATACGCCGCACCTATAACTCGGTGAATATAACCGAAACAATAAACGGCAATAATTTCTCAAACGCCCTCTCACGCATAAATATGCAGGGCACACAGGGCACCTACGAGTATCACTGCGACGATGCCGAGGCGATAAGGCGTGGCATCATGCGTGAGCGCTATATGCCCCTTGACAGGCAGTGGCTCTCATCGCCCTCGCTGGGGCTTAAGCACAAGCTGTATTTTGCAAGGCGTGGCGGCGTTTACAAGGGCTTCACCTACGAGGGCTTCAGAAACGAGAAGCTGTGCGACAAAGTCGAGATAAGTGCCGCCGGGATCGAATATCTGGGCGAGGTATCAAAGCTGATACTCCACGCCGACAAGCGGGGAGTGTTCACAACGCTTATTTCCTATGATGACGGGTATAGTAGTATTAGTTAATGCATAATGCATAATGAATAATGCATAATTAAGGAGTCCGCCTTGCGGCGGACGGATTTTAAAAAGTACAGTGGCGGGCAGAGAAAACAAAAAGCCCGGAATGATCTCCGGGCTTTGATGTATCATAGCTTATCAGTTGTTCTTGGGTGAAGCGATAGAGAGAACTGCTGCCTTTGTTCTCTGAACGTCCTCAAGGTTCTGTGTAAGAACGTTCTCGGCGTTGGTGAGTGTCTTTTCAAGGTCATCAGCAAGCATCTTTCTTATCTGTGTGTCCTTGTCGATTGCGTCCATAACTATCTGCTCTGCCTTGATGTTTGCAGCCTTTATGGTCTCCTCAGCCTCAGCGTTGGCGTTTGCCATTATCTCATCTGCCTGAGCCTGAGCCATCTTAACAAGCTCGCTCTCCGAGGTTATCTGCTTAGCCTTTTCCTTTGCACGGTTCACAAGATCCTCAGCCTGTGCGTTTGCATCGGCTATTATCTTTCTCTTGTTGTCCTCAGTGTCCTTGGCTTTCTTTAACTCCTCGGGCATATTGTAGCGCAGCGTGTCGATATACTCTCTCATCTGCTCTGCGTCGATCTGCTTTTTGTTGGTAAAGGGAAAGGAGCTTGCTTCGTCAAGAAGCTGATCCATGTGCTTTAAGATGTCGTCGATTTTCATTGCCATAATAAACAATCCTTTCGTATATATAATATATTATTTTTTATTTCCTGTTAAGCGCTCGTAGATAAAGTCATGTATCTCGGGCGATACAAAGTCAGCTATCTCGCCGCCGAATGACGCAAGCTCTTTGACCAAGCTCGATGAGAGGTACATATTCTCGCCCCTTGTGGTTAGAAACACCGTCTCAGCGCCGCTGTAGAGCTTTTTGTTGGCAAGCGCCATCTGAAACTCATACTCAAAGTCAGACACAGCCCTCAGACCCTTGACGATAGCGCAAGCCCCCGTCATTTTAAGGTAATCGGCAAGCAGACCGTTGTAGCAGTCAACTACCACGTTGTCTAAATGCTCGGTGACTTTCTGTATCATCTCCATGCGCTCGTTTACCGAGAAGACCGCCTTGTTCTTTGCGGGGTTGAATGATACCAGCACTATTACCTTGTCAAAAAGGTTAGACGCACGCTCGATTATGTCAAGATGACCGAGCGTTACCGGGTCAAAGCTGCCCAGGCAGACTGCAATTCGCATTTATTCTTCCTCCAAAGCAGGCTTTTGGTAGACGGTAAGTGCTATCTTGCCGTATTTGTAGCGCTTGTGCTGCTTAAGCGAGCCGAACTCTTCAGGCAGTGTCAGCTCATTTTCATGCTCGCAGACCACGATGCCGCCGTCGTTTATCTTGTCGGGCAGCCGCTCCATTACCTTTTGAATAAGCCCCTGCTCATAGGGCGGGTCAAGCAGCGCTATATCAAAGCCCTTTTTCGCCGTGAGCAGATAGTCATAGCTGTCGGCAGTGAGTATGCGTGCCTGCTTTAAAAAGCCGCAGGTCATCACATTTTCACGCACAAGGGCGACAGACTCTGCACGCTTGTCAACGAAAACGCAGTGGTTAGCCCCACGGGAAAGCGCCTCGATCCCCAGCTGACCGCTGCCTGCGAAGAGGTCAAGTACATCAGCCCCCGGAATATCGAACTGTATGATAGAGTAGATAGCTTCTTTTACCATATCGGAGGTAGGCCTTACATCGCTGCCCTCGGGGGTCTTCAGCTTTCTGCCCCTTGCCGAGCCTGTAATAACTCTCATAACACCCCTCCGTCTTGCTAAATAATTCAATACACATATATTATACTATATTTTTTCAGCTTTGTCTATACCCAAAAAGGAAATTTTTTTGAAAAAATGCGACCTCTCGGGCGCAAGCCCCCCACCGCCGCCTGCAGCGGCTTCTTACCTCTTACCTCTCACCTCTTACATCTAAAAAAACGGCATGGACTTTCGCCCATACCGTTTTTGGAAGTCATATCAAGAAAGAATTATCTCTTCTTGGAAACAACTACTGCTGCGCCTGCGAGTGCAAGACCTGCAAGAGCAAGACCAGCGGAAGCACCTGTGTTGGTGTTTGCGCCTGTTGTTGTAGTTGTGCCTGTAGTTGTAGTAGTTGTAGTTGTTGTGTCTGTTGTAGTTGTTGTGTCAGCAGGAGTATCTGTTGTAGCAGCAGATGTATCCTCAGCGGGTTTCTCCTCAGCAGGCTCTTCAGCGGGCTTCTCCTCTTCCTTGCCGTTTACGCCTGTGATAGTGAATGTTACCTCGAGATTCTCGAATTCAAGCTCACCGGCTGCTGTCTTTATAGCCTCGGGTGCAAGACTCTCTGTAACGGTAGGACCGTAATTGTTGAAAAGCTCAATTCTGATCTTGCCGTTACCTTCGATATCAGCGAAAAGAATCTCCTCTGGCTTGTACTCATAAACAACGTTACCGTCAGCCTTGAGTGTAAGAGCCGTTACGTCAAGACCTTTGGACTTAGCATAAGACATCTTATCCTTACCCGTAGCCTTCTTGGGCTTGATGCCGAGCGTGTCTGTGCAGTAATCATCCCAAGCGTCCTCACCTGTGGAGCAGCCGAGCTTGTCAGCAAGACCTTCGATATCAACGTTAAGAACCATAAGACCGAAAGCAGGATCGCCAACTACCGCATCCTGATGAGTATCAGGGTTTGCGACAGCGTCGATCTCGTTAAAGCAAGCAACGCAGTCAGCAAGGTTTACGTCAACGGTGTATGTGCCGTCCTCTGTTACCTGAACTGTCTTACCGCCTGTAGGGAGTGTGAAGCCAAGCTCATCCTTGTTCATGTTCTGATATGTCCAGTTGCCGTCAGCCATCATAAGGAATGTATCACCTGTCTCAGCAGAAGCTGTGATAGCCATTGTAGCTGCTATAGCAAGTGCAGACATACCTGCAAAGATTTTTCTGAGTTTCATAGTAAAAACTTCCTTTCCAGAATTAATCGTACCTACATTATAACCGATTTGTAACCAAAAATCAATATGCTTTTTAACTAAATCGGCTATAACTTATTAGTCAATTATCACAATTTCACCAAAGAAATTACACATTTGGATAGCCTGTGAACGCAAAAATGCAAATAAATTAAACCGATATGGCATTATTTAACTTTCTTTGTCTGGAACGAGTTGGCGGCTTTGAGATACAGCCTTGTGGGGATAAAGCGGCTTGCTGCCACCCCTGCCTTGATGCCTGCACCGGGAACTATCACAAGCTCTCGTGAAAACATTTTCCTTATTGCATATTTTGCACAATACTCAGCCGATATGCCCGATATCGAGAACGAAGCATCAGCCACCTCGTTGAATTCTGTATCGACAGGTCCGGGGCACAAAGTGCAGACCCATACCCTGCTGCCTTTTTGTTTAAGCTCCTCATTTATGCCGAGGGTAAGGCTCTTGACATAGGCTTTTGTAGCGTAGTAGGTGCTCATCATAGGCCCTGCGGGCAGCAGCCCTGCGGTGGAGGCAACATTCAGGATATAGCCCTTGTTCCTCTCCTCAAAGTCGTGAAGAAAGAGCTTTGTGAGAATGTGTACGCTCCTTACGTTCACATCTACCATATCAAGCTCACGTTCAAGGGGCGTTTCGTCAAAAAAGCCCACCTGCCCGAAGCCTGCATTGTTTATAAGCACTATTACATCTTCTCTGCCCTTGTAGGCATCATACAGGCGGCGGCACTCTTCTGCTTTTGAAAGGTCACACTCAAAGACCTCGGCGTGGTGCCGCAGCTCCGCTGAGAGCTTTTGCAGCCTGTCAGCCCGCCTTGCCACCAACACGGTATCAAACCCCCTCTGGTCAAGGTCGATAGCCATCTGCCTTCCTATCCCCGAGCTTGCGCCCGTGATTATTGCTGTTTTCTTCATTGGTCTCATATCCTTTTATCATTGTGTGCTTTGGCAGAACCCCTCCGTCACTCGCAGAGTGGCGGTGGCGGAGGGGTCGCCCCCCACGTCGGGGTCGCATTACTTATTTATGCTTATATCCTTGCGGCAGTCGATCACATCGAGCTTGCCGTTCTTGCTGCCAAGCCCTAAGCCCTCTGCTGTGCGGAACTCAATGCAAAGCTCGCTCTCGGTGATGCGTACATCGCCGTCACCCTCGCTGTCGCCTATGCCCGAGATGTTGCCGCCCTCGCAGTAATACTTGATAGCTGCGTGGTTTACATTTACAGCCATATTGCCCTCACGAGTGCCGAGACAGTTTATCTGCCTGCCCGACATATTGCATTCCATTCTGCCGTTTGAGAGGGTAACGCTGCCTGTGCCGCCCTTTGACGAGCCAACGCCGCAAAGGTTCATGCCCGAGAGGGCGTTTGATATGAATATGTTTTCAAGGTTTATGTTGGCTTCACCCTCGAGAGCACCGATGGCTGTGCATATTGCCGAGGATATCTCGACATTCACGCCGCAGTCGCTCATGACAAGGTTCGCAGGCCCCTCGTGAATGCCTATGCCCACGCAGGTGCCGCCCGAGCAGTTGACGCTTATATGCCCTGCAAAGAGCTTTATCGAGTTGCCCTCATCGTTCCTGCCGCCGCCTATGCCGACGCTGTTGTCGCCGTTTGCTTCAACTATCAGCTGACCGTCAATAAGCGATGTTATATTGCCGCAGGGGGTGTTTATGTCAGTGCCTATTGCGTATGCGCTTGCAGCCTCTGCCTTTACGTGCAGAGTGCCCTCGCCCGTAAGGGTAAGGTCAGCCGACGAGGGAACGTAGATGCCCTTTGACATAAGCTCGTTGCGCCCGTCGATATTGAGCGTTACCTTGCTGCCCTCGCCGAGGGATATCAGGGGGTTATCCTTATCCATCGTGAGCAGGCAGCCACGCAGCGTCAGCTTGCATTTGAGCCCGTCCTTGACGATGATGTTCATATTCACCTGGTTCTTGCCGCCGCCCTCGATGAGCACCTGCTCGGTCTCAACGAAGATAACGGTGTAATGCTCGCTGGCTATCTTTACAAGGTCTACCGTCTCGCTGTTCTTGGGGTGGTAGATCTTCTCGATGTCGGAGGAGAATTCGAGGTTTATCTTGACTATCTCATCTCTTATGGTGTCAGACACTTCATAGAGTATAAAGGGCTTGGGCTTTGATGTATAGAAGCCCTGTATAAGGTCGCAGCCGAGCCCTATGCAGGTTCTCAGCTCGGCAGAGGTCTCAACCCCCTCAGCAAGTGCCTTGAAGCCGTTGCTGTGAACATACTCAACTATCGAGGATACCAGCTTCTGCATCTTGATATTGCTGTCGATATTAGCTATGAGCTGGCGGTCTATCTTGATATATGAGGGGTTATAGCGCATCAGGTTTGATGTGTTTGAATAGCCCGTGCCGTAGTCGTCTATGGCAAGCTCCATATTCGAGTAGGCTATGCGGTTCTTGACCGTTTCGAGCTGTTCATCGGTTATTTCCGACTGCTCGGTAAGCTCTATTACCACCTTTTCAAGCAGCTCGCCGTAATCGGAAAGCAGCCTGTCCCAATCCTCCTTGGTGAGTATATGGTCGGAGATGGAGTTTATAAACAGCTTCTTTGACGAGAACTGCTGCTGGTTTTCCGAAACTATATGCAAAGCGTTAAAGAAGGTGGCTTTTTCGATATCGTAGAGCCTGTCATATTTCTTTGCATAGTCAAGTATCTCCAGCGGGAACATTTCGACACCG
Organism: Ruminococcus sp.; assembly: GCA_017544125.1. GTDB lineage: Bacteria > Bacillota > Clostridia > Oscillospirales > Ruminococcaceae > NK3A76. The sequence goes on from JAFYET010000297.1 coordinate 8,322, forward strand.
CCGCCCGAGCGCATAAGCAGCTCATACGCCACTATCTCGCCGGTATGGGCTGAGATTATGGGCTGGAAGTGGTAGCGGAACATATTCTGATCAAGAAGTGATGAGAACTGCTCGATGCGGGCAAATTCGTTTTTCTTATCTTCATACCTGTCAACAGAGTAGGCAAGTATAGTGCCGAAGCCCCTTGCCGATGCCTCGAAGAGGGTGAATTTCGCGGTATTCATTCTCTGCACGGGTGAGGAGAGGGAAGCAGCACAGCCTGCGGTGAATGTCACCTTGCCGTCGCCGTTCTTGCCGAGGGAGGTGAGGTTATAAGCCTCGACCTTGCGCTTTACCTCGGTGAGGTATAGCACATCATCGCCCGTAAAATCGGGGATATACAGCCACAGCTTGCCCTGCCCGAGGCTGCATATGAGCGAATCGTTGGGAACTGATTCCATTATAACGGTAAGTATCTCATAAACGTGCATATCCGAAAGAGCGTGCCTGCCTGTCTTCTCTTCAAGCTGGATAAGGGCAAGCAGCGAGCGTGACTGTGCCTGCGACATAGCCGTGATAAGGCGGTTGACGGTACACAGCGACAGGGTGTTTGTCGAAAGCTCGTTTTTCTGGTAGATATAGCCCACCACAGTGGCGCTGTCTTCAAAAAGCTGCTTGACACCCACATGGGCGGCAGTATCGCCCTTTAATTGCTTCAGCAGCGAGGCTACCAGGTCATAAGAGGGCGTGCCCTCAAAGCCTGTGAGCCTTTTTGCGTTATTATCCAGCTCATATGACTTGCTGTCCTTAAAAAGGGCATACCTGCCCACATCGGGGGCGAGCTCTGCCATTTCGTTCCACGCCAGACCGAAGTATTTTTTCCAAAGAATCGCATCTTTTCCAAACATAAGTCTTCCCTCATTTTATGTGTTAAAACGTTGTGTTAAGTTTATAACAAAGTAATTTGCATAATTTATTCACTGACATTATAACATTTTTTGAGCATATTGTCAATATGGAATAAAACTATTTTAAGATTTTTTCACAGTTGACCCCTCCGCCGCCGTGCAAGCTGTTTAAAATCCGTCCGCCGCAAGGCGGACACCTCAATTATGCATTATGAATTATGCATTATGCATTAAAAAAGCCGCCCCTGCGGGCGGCTTTGAGATCAGCCTCGTGCTTTTTTAACAGCAACTATAAGTATCATAATGCCGCCCATCATTATGAAGGGAACGGCGGTGTTTTTGAGCAGGCTGTCGGACTTGCTGCTGTCATCTGACGAGCTGTCGGCGTTTGATGACTTATCATCGGCGGGGGCGGTCATGGCGGGGTCGTGGTCTGACCAGCCGTAGAGCTCCTCTATCTTCTTGATAAGGGTGCCTGCCGCACGCTCGTGGGAGGCTTCCTTGGGGTGGTAGTCAGAGCCGTAGCCGTCGGCTGACGAGTCTATCTTATCAAGCTCACAGAAGTTTATCTTGTTATCGCCCGTCTCTGACTTATAAGCGTCTATGACTTCGTTTATCGCAGGGGCGAGGTCGTTGCCCATAAGACCCATCACACAGAGCAGCTCGCTGTCGGGGTTCTTGGCTCTTATCTGCTTTAAAAGGTCGGTATAGGCGGCTTTGAACTCATCTATCCTGTCAGCCTTGCCCTTGGTGTAGGAGCTGTCGTTGGTGCCTATGTTTATAACGATAAGCTCGGGGCTCGTCTTGAAATCCCAAGGGATATCGTCAAGGCGCTTGCCGCCCTTGTTTGAGTAGCTGTGACCTGTGTTTTCGTAGAAATCCTTCATAAGGTTATCGGTGTTCTTTTTGCCGTTGCCGGTATAGCCGGAGACAGCGCCGCAGCCGCTGTATGACACCATACTGTAATCGGCATTGAAATGCTCGGCGGTCTTGAAAGCATAGGTCTTTGTGCCGTCCTCGGTGGAGGTGACGAAGTGCTCCTGCTCGTTCTTGCCGTCAACGCCATAGCCGCAGGTGATAGAGTCGCCCACAAACTCAATGGTATGCGAGCCGAGGGCAGAGGGCTTGATGCTGTCGCCGTCTATGAGGATATTTTCAAGCTGCACGGTGCTGTTGGCACACTCGGAGGCTTTGAGCAGCTTTACCGTATGCTCGCCGCTCTCGTCAAAGTCAAAGCTGATATTCTCGATAGGCGATTCGCTGAGGCACTGGTCATAGACCACCTTATCATCGGCGTAGACCTTGATGCGTGCGCCGTTTTGCTCGCCGAATGCGGCGTTATCGCCCATAAGGTTCATCTCGACGTGCTTGCCTGTGAAGTCGAAGGATATGCCCGAGCAGGTAAGCCCGAACCACAGCTCGTCCTCCTGATAGACCGAGCGCCCGAGGTATTTGACATACTTGCTTTCGGGCTTGAATTCTTTTAAAGCATCGTCAGCGCTGACAGGCGCACAAAGCGCCGAAGCTGCCACGGCAGACGCTGCAAAAGCGGTTATAAGACGTGATAGTTTCATAGTGGGTGGTTCCTTTCTTTTATTTATATTTGGGGGAACAGGCGTTATTTTTAGGTAACAGGCGTTTATTTAGGTAACAGGTAACAGGTAACAGGTAAGGTGTCGCCCTGCGGGCGACGGATTTTAAATGTCTTTGGATAGTGAACGTGCTTACGGCGAGCATACGCTTCAAAGACTCTTGGTACGGAACAGGCTTTCCTTTAGCGAACATCGTTCGATGACCACGCCCGAATGGGCATCCGTCCGCCGTAAGGCGGACACAATACCTGTTACCTGTTACCTATTCCCTATTACCTATTACCTGCTGTATCTTCTGCCAACCGTTCATTAGGTTAATATATTGACATATACACCAATTATATCAGGAAAATATGAACAAATCAACTTGACAAAGGGGAGAATTTATTATAAAATGTTAATAAGGTGACGTTTGAGTACAAACTGCCATAGTTTACCATGAAAGCGAAGCGAGAGAGAATGCCAAAGGAACAGAGCTACGAAAAAGACCTGCAATTCATTGAAAAAATAGACAAGCTCGTTTCACGCAAGGTGGAGTTCATGGCGTATTTCTTTTCACTGGCAGCGTGTCTGGCGGCGCACACGCTTTACCTGATACTCTTTGCGATGGCGGGGGTATGGGCTATGGTGATATTCAACATATTCAGCGTATGTTTCTACGCAGGCACGATAATCGCTGTACGCCATGTAAAGGGAAAGACAAATCTGGTATACGCTTCCCTTGGTGAGATAGTTGTACACGCTGCGGCGGCGACATTATGTGTGGGCATTCAGGCTAATTTTACAATGTTTCTGCTGATGATAATACCGCTGGCGTTCCTGATGCCTAACAAGAACCGCTATGCGCCCTTTGTGGTTATGTTCGTATCCGTTCCTTTATACGGGCTTCTGAACTTTACTTACCTTAAGCCGGGGCATGAGCTTTATCACATTGAGAATACGATATCCCCGACGGTGTTTTATGTTATAAACATACTGGTAGGATCATTTGTTTTAATGTATGTAGCTACCATTTACACGGTAATAAACCGTTACACCGGCTGCAAGCTGAGGGTGCAGAACGAGCAGCTGAGGATACTGGCTTCCACCGACCCGCTGACAAAGTTCGAAAACCGCCGTGTCATGAGCAGAAGGCTTACAGAGACGGCAGCCGCCAGCGAAAAGACGGGCGAGAGCTACATCGTGGGCATAGGTGACCTTGACGACTTCAAGCGAGTCAACGACAGCTTCGGGCACGACATGGGCGACCATGTGCTTGAGGCGGTGGCAGGTGTTATAACCTCGGCACTGCCCGACGGCGGGTATGCTGCAAGGTGGGGCGGCGAGGAGTTTTTATTCGTTCTGCCGGACACCGACACGGCGCAGGGCGTGATAATGGCTCAGGAGATGATACACGCTGTAAGCGAGCTGAAACTCACCTGCGACGGTGAGACCGTAAGGATCACGATGACGGTAGGCATATGCGAGGGTCAGCCGGGCGACGACCCCGAAAAGGTGATAAACCGTGCCGACAGCAGGCTTTACAAGGGCAAGCACGGCGGCAAGAACAGGGTGGAGTTTACCGACTGAGCAATGCATAATGCATAAATGAACGCATTATCCGCTTTCAGCGGAAAACGCTGTGCATAATTATTGTATATTGTATTATCCGCTGTGGCGGATAATACGAAAGTTTCGCTTCGCAAAACTTTCCCTTTGGGCGATGATATGCCCATTCGGGCGATATGGGCAATAGAAAGGAAAAACGTTATGATAAGGTTTAAAAACGCACGGATAATGACAATGGCGGGGGAGAAGCCCTTTGAGGTCAAAGAGGGCGAGGTCTGGACGGATAAGGACAGAATAGCGCTTGTGGGAGCGCCCTCGCAGGAGGAGCTTTCGGCGGCGGAGTTTGAGCGTGAGGTAGATGCCAAAGGGAATCTCATAATGCCATCGTTCAAAAACGCACACACCCACTCGGCAATGACCTTTCTGCGGTCATATGCTGATGATCTGCCCCTGCAGGATTGGCTTTTCAACAAGGTATTCCCCTTGGAAGCGAAGCTCACGGGGGAGGACGTTTATTACTTTGCGAAGCTGGCGAACCTTGAATACCTGACAAGCGGCATTACGGCGAGCTTTGATATGTATTTTGAGCTTGACGACTATGTAAAAGCCTGTACGGAAATGGGCTTTAGATCGGTGTTATGCGGCGCTGTTTCGGGCGATGAGAGCAATTCTGAGAGGCTGGAGGGAAACTACCTCAAATACAACGGGCTTGACCCGCTGATTACGTTCAGGCTCGGCTTTCACGCTGAATACACCTGCGATATTAAGCTGCTTGAACGGATAGGGGCGCTTGCCGAGAAATACAAAGCCCCCGTTTCGACACACAACAGCGAGACGGCAAAGGAAGTACGTGAGTGCGTTGAAAAATACGGCAAAACGCCCACCGAGCTGTTTGAAAGCCTTGGCATATACAACTACGGCGGTGCGGGCTTCCACTGCGTACACATGAGCGACAATGACCTTGACATTTTCAAAAAGCGTGGGGTATGGGCTGTACACAACCCAGGCTCGAACTCAAAGCTCGCAAGCGGCATTGCAGACATTAAGAAAATGCAGGATAAGGGCATAGGTCTTGCGCTTGGTACAGACGGCCCTGCAAGCAACAACGCCCTTGATATGTTCAGGGAGATGTATCTGATGTCGGGGCTTTCAAAGCTGAAAGAGAATGACGCTGCTGCCTGTGATGCAAACTCGGTGCTCTATGCTGCCACCGTCGGCGGTGCAAGGGCTATGGGGCTTAATGATTGCGACACATTGGAGGCAGGCAAGCAGGCAGACCTTATAATGATAGACCTTTATCAGCCGAATATGCAGCCCTTCAACAACATAGGCAAAAACATTGTATACAGCGGCAGCAAGGCAAATGTTATACTTACCATGTGTGCAGGAAAGGTGCTCTACGAAAAGGGCGAATTCCTGACAGCGGACGCTTTTGAGATATACGAGGGTGCGCAGGAAAGGGCGAAGAGGATACAGGAATCAGTTAACGGGTAACGGGCTTGCGCCCTTAATGAATAATGAATAGTGAATAATTGAGGAGTCCGCCTACGGCGGACGGATTTAAAATGAGAAACGGCAGTGATCTCGCTTTTGGCGGGGCTGCCGTTTTATGCGCTTTGTGGTGGAAGTGAATTATTGCTGCGTGAATAATTCTTTAACAGCGTATCATAATCACCATATTAAGGGGTTTTTTGCGGGCGTGTATGTGCAAAGTTCTGATTTTTTGCAGGATTTGAAAAAATAACTTGCAAAATTCTTTGAAACAGTATAGAATGTCATAGGTGACATGATGAAACAATAATTATGCATTATGAATTATGAATTGATATGTGGTGGAGGAATTACTTATGCTGATGACTCAGATGACAAAGGAACAGCTCGAGCAGGTGCTCGCAGAGGCAAAGAGCGAATACGAGGGCTACAAGGCTTTAGGTCTTGCGCTCAACATGGCAAGGGGCAAGCCCGCAGCAGACCAGCTCTCGCTCACAAAGGATATGCTCGATGCAGTTAACTCTTCAAGCGACTGCAAGGCAGCTGACGGCACTGACTGCCGCAACTACGGCATTCTTGACGGCATAAAGGAGACCAAGAAGATATTCTGCGATATGCTGGGCGTTGCTGACGAAGAGCTCATCGTAGGCGGCAATTCATCGCTCAACCTTATGTATGATACTATTGCAAGAAACTATATGTTCGGCGTAAGCCGTGAGAGCA
>JAFYET010000298.1 GCA_017544125.1 Ruminococcus sp.
AATTCTTTGTAGAGATAAGCATTCTTATCTCTTCTCTTGTATCATCATCAGCGCCCAGCTTAGCCACAAGCTCCTTGAAATAGCCTATATGCCCAAGCTCCAGCCTGAAATTATCCTTATCGAACATCGCAAGCGCTTCAACTGCTGTACACAGCACCTCGTAATCGGCACGCTTGCTGTTTTTTCCGCCTATAAGCTCAATTCCCGCCTGAACTGTCTCGTCAGAGCGTCCTTTGAGCAGGGCGTTGTTTTCATATATTCTCTGGTTGTAGTAAAGGCGAAGCGGCATCTTAGCGTCCTTAAGCCTTGTAGCCACAAGCCTTGCAATCGGGATTGTTGAATCGGGGCGCATAACTATTATCCTGCCCTTTGAATCAAAGGTCTTGTAAAGGTTCTCCGTCCTGAAATTCCTTGTGCTGCCGTTGAACACATCAAAGAATTCAAGCCCTGGGGTAACTACCTCGCTGTAACCGAATGCCGAAAACAGCTCTTTAAGGCGCTTTTCAACGCTGCGCCTTGCAAGGCATTCCTCAAACAAAAGGTCTCTCGTTCCCTCAGGGGTTATAAGGTCGTATCTTTTCATCATCTATCTCCGTTCTCACTTTATTGTAGTAAAGTATTAGCATAGTAACATAATGCTATGTTACTATATTATCATATTGAACAAATATTGTCAAGCGCAGCTATGTAATAAGCACAATTTTCGGGCTAATAAATAGTTTTATATCGAAATTGAGCCCTATATTATACATTATATATAACTAAAAATTTCCTGCGGGTCATCAAGCGCTTTAAAATGCGGTCTGCGCTCAATAACATCGTTGTTTTCATCATATGAATACCACATAGCCTGAAGTGCCTTCATCCCTACTGCCTCGGCAGCTTCAAGCTCACCGCTCCCGCCATCGCCAATATACAGGCACTCATCAGCCTTTACGCCAAGCCTTTCAAGGCATATGTCAAATATCTCCCTCTCGGGCTTTCTTACTTTCAGCTCATATGACAAGCAGGGCGCATCAAAGTATTTATATAATACACTTTCCTTTATGGCTGCCGCCTCCTCAGAAAAGCAGTTGCTGATAAGCCCGATCATTATGCCCTTTGCCTTAATTGCTTCAAGCATAGGAATTATACCCTCGTGCATAGTTTCAAAGCACCTGTCCTTTGTGGCTCTGCGCTTTTTGCAGATAAGTGAGAGCATATCATCGCTGTAAGCATCATTCTCTTTGAGTATGCGCTCTATCGTCTGCTCAAAGGTTATCTTCCCGACAGTTCTGTCATTTTCAAGGCTACGCCACATACTGCGAAAGCTCCCGGTATCCACCCCCGCATCAGCCGCCATAGCTTCGCTGAAATACAGCGGCGTGCGGTAGTGGGTTATGAGCGTTTCATACATATCAAATATAACAGCTTTTATCATTTGCATTCCCTCAGAAAAGCGTCATCTGGTTTTCAAGCGGCATATCACCGAATGCGCCGTTCTCTACAAGTGTATCAATTACAGCGCTCGAAACACCGCTTTGCAGCCTGAATTCCTCGACGGATATAAAGTCGCCGCCCTTGGCTTTTTCATATAAGCTGTCGGCAGCGGCACCGCCAACGCCCTTTATCGAGCAGAAAGGCAGCCTTATCTTCCCGTCCTCTATCTGATATATCTTTGAGTGTGACTTGTGTATATCAACAGGCAGGAACTCATATCCACGGGAAAGCATCTCGTTTATAAGCATAAGGGTTTCAAGCACGCCGTCGTCCTTGGCGGTCTTTTCCTCCTTGGGCTTGTTCTTTATCTCTTCCATTTTGTTTCTTACCTGATATACGCCCTTGACTGCCGTCTCAGCATCAAAGTCCTCACCTCTTACAGTGAAGATAGATGCATAGAAAACAAGCGGCTTGTGTACCTTGAACCAGCAAAGCCTTATCGCCGCCGTAACATAAGCAGCAGCGTGCGCCTTGGGGAACATATATTTTATCTTAAGACAGCTGTCAATGTACCACTCGGGAACATTGTGGTCTCTCATATTCTGCTTCATCTCTTCTGTGAGCAGCTTGGGGGCTTTGCCCTTACGGGTTATCTCCATTATCTTGAATGACAGCTTGGGCTCAACACCGTGGTAGATAAGGTATGTCATAATGCTGTCACGGGTGCCGATAACATTTGAAATGTCACAGGTCCCCTGTGCGATAAGCTCCTGCGCATTGCCGAGCCATACGTCTGTTCCGTGCGAAAGCCCCGATATCTGCAACAGATCGGAGAAGTTCTTGGGACGTGATTCCAGCAGCATTCCTCTTACAAAGGGCGTGCCCATTTCGGGTATGCCCAAGGTTCCCGTCTGGCAGAATATATCATCTTCGGTAACGCCCAACGCTGTGGGTGATGTGAACAGCGAATAAACATCGGGGTCTGACATAGGCACCTTTGTGATATCCATATCAGAGAAACCCTCGAGGTATTTGTATATAGTAGGTACATCATGCCCCAGCTCATCGAGCTTTAGTATAGTATCATGCAGCGAATGGAAGTCAAAGTGGGTAGTGACGATGTCAGAGTCGGCCTTCTCAGCAGGGTGCTGCACGGGCGTGAAGTCATACACCTCATAATCGCTCGGTATAACTACCATGCCGCCGGGGTGCTGACCTGTGGTTCTCTTGACATTAAGGCAGCCGTTTATCATACGCTGCATCTCTGCTTTGTGAACTTCAATGTGACGCTCTTCAAGATAGTTCTTTACATAGCCGAACGCCGTTTTGTCAGCAACGCCCGCAATAGTGCCCGCCTTGAAAACGTGATCCTGACCGAAAAGCTCTTCTGTGTATTTATGCGCCTTTGACTGATAGTCGCCCGAGAAGTTAAGGTCGATATCAGGCGCTTTGTCGCCGTCAAACCCAAGGAACGTCTCGAAAGGTATGTCATGCCCGTCACGGTGCATATCCTCACCGCACTCGGGGCAAGCCTTCGGCGGCAGGTCAAAGCCCGAGCCGACAGAACCGTCGTCAATAAACTCGCTGTGCCTGCATTTGGGGCAGACATAATGCGGCTGTAAGGGGTTTACCTCTGAAATGCCCGACATAGACGCAACAAATGAAGAACCGACCGAGCCACGAGAGCCCACCTGATAGCCGTTCTCATTAGAGTTAGCCACCAGCTTCTGTGATATCATGTAAAGCACCGCAAAGCCGTGCTTGATAATAGAATCAAGCTCTCTTTTAAGCCTCTTGAATACTATCTCGGGAATATGCCCCTCAAAATACTGTGATACATCAATATCCTCACCTTCGGGTATCTCAATACTCTCGGGGTCGCAGTTGCCGTAGATAGAGCAGCACTTTCTCCAGCATATTACCTGTAATTCTCTCACAGCGCCCTCGATAAACGGTGTATACGTCCCGTTCGGGAATGCCTTTACATCGGGGTCTATCATATCGGCTATGAGGTTTGTGTTTGTTACAACTACCTCCATCGCCTTTTCTTCGCCGAGGTATGCAAAGTCCTTTAACATCTCATCTGTGGTCTTAAGATACAGAGGCGGCTGGTTGTCGCAGTCGCTGTACTTGACCGACTGGAGGATCGCCCTGAATATAGCATCGCCCTTGTCCATAAAATGAACATCGCCCGTTGCGCAAACAGGTATGCCCAGCTCTTCACCGAGCCTTATTATCGTCCTGTTGAAGTCATGCAGCTGCTCTATATTTGATACATCGCCTTTTCTGAGCATGAACATATTGTTCCCGTCAGGCTGTATCTCTAAGTAATCATAATAGCTCGCTATCTTGCAGAGCTCCGCCCAGGGTCTGCCTGCATATACAGCCCTGAAAAGCTCGCCTGCCTCGCAGGCACTGCCTACGATAAGCCCCTCTCTGTGCTTTGAAAGCTCCGACTTGGGAATTCTCGGGTTGCCTTTGAAGTATTTGAGGTTAGACATTGATATGAGCTTGTACAGATTTTTAAGCCCCGTGTTGTTTCTTACAAGTATTATCTGGTGATAGCTGTTCTTGATAGAATTAGCATCTTCTATCTTAAGCAGCGTGTTAAGCCTGTCGCAGGTAAGCGTTTCACCCGGGTTCTCGGCAATAAGCCGCTCGCAGAGCTTTTTGAATATCCTGCTGAGTACATCTGCATCGTCGCAGGCTCTGTGGTGATTGAAATCCCCCACTTCAAGATGCTTTGCCAGTGTATCCAGCTTGTGCCTTGAAAGCGTAGGCAGCATACACCTTGACATAGGCAGCGTGTCGATTGCCGAAAATTCAAAGGTCACGCCCAATCTCTCGGCACAGGTGCTTATAAAGCCCGTGTCAAAGTCGGCATTGTGCGCTACAAGCACAGGCTTCTCACCGCAGAAGTCCATAAACTTCTTCAGCGCCTCTGCCTCCTTGTCAGCCCCCTGCACCATTTCGTTTGTAATGCCTGTGAGCTTTGTTATAAACGGCGTTATCTCCCTCTCGGGATCAACGAAGATGTTGAATTTCTCAACAACATCAAGGTTGTTTATCTTTACAGCACCTATCTCGATTATCCTCTCAGTGGTCGCCGAGGTGCCGGTAGTCTCTAAGTCAAAGACGATTATCTCGCCGGTTAGGGGTCTGCTGTCGCTGCCCTTCATTATCTCTATCTCGTCATTTATCTGATAGGCTTCAATGCCGTAAATAGTCTTGAAATCACCGCCGCCCTTTCTTATGTCGGCAGTTGCGTTCATAGCATCGGGGTAGCCCTGAACCACGCCGTGGTCGGTTATAGCAAGCGCCTTGTGCCCCCATTCAAAGGCACGGTTTACCAGCTTGTCCGCAGGTGCAAGAGCGTCCATGCTCGACATATTGGTGTGGCAGTGCAGCTCAACACGCTTTACCTCAGCATTGTCCTTTTGCTTTATCCTCTTGACGACCATTATGTTTTCGGGCATGAAATTGAGCGAGTGGTCAAAATCATCCTGCTCGATGTTGCCGCTTGCGATTATTGTCTTACCCTTTTTAAGCTCTTCAAGAACCGCTTCAAGCTGCGCCCTTGTGTATTTCACATACTTGCCCTTTTTGTTTGAGCCTATTATCTTTATTGAGAATGAGCTTGTGTAGTCGGTAAACATTATGCTCGCTATGAGCATACCCGTCTTTGTTTCCTTAGTCTCAACGCTGAAAATATCGCCCCAAACGGTTATGTCGTTGGCAGGCTCCAGCGGCAGCTCCTTCATCGGTGTTACCTTGGTGTCAGATGCAATGGGTCCGCCCTTTACAACGAGCGCATTCTCAGCTAAGAGCGAAAGCCTTGTAAAATCGGCATTAAACGTCCTGTACGACACCTCAGCGCCGTTTGCGGCGGGGGCAGACACCTGCTTGTTCTCCTGGGGCTTCTTTTTATTGCCCTCGTTTGTATAAAGCGGCGCATTTGACGATGCAGCGTCACTTATCATCTGAATATGCTGTGTGTCGTGGGCGTTCTCATCAAGTTCCAATACGCCGTCAAATTCTACGGATATGCTTCTTGAAAACAGCTCGTCAATAAGCTGCGGCAGAACTCTTTCAATACCCTGATCTTTAAGTATCGAAAGCCCGCCTATCTTAAGCGTTATCTTAAGCACATCGCCGTTTATGCTGCAATCACAGTTGTCAAAAAAACCGTTCACGAACGGGAATTTTGACTTTAAGTGCCCGAACACTAAAGGCATTACCTCTGCATTAAGCATATCGGGTGTGAACTTTGGCTTGAGCGTAAGCCTTTTCAGCCTCATAGCATTAGCAACACGGCGCTCAAACATTTCCTTGTTGTCAGCGCTTATAACATTTTCGTAAACAGCATTTACTTCGAGGCTGTTGTCAAGCTCAAAGTATGTGAGCTTCAACACTCTGCCGTCTTCTATCTCCTTTGGTATCAGCTCTTCATACCCGCTGAAAAGCTCTATCAGTTTTTTATCAGGCATAACAGTTCCCTTACAGGGGAGCCCTCCTTCTTACATTTTCTCTATCTCGCCGAGCAGCGCATCAAGAGCCTTGCTCTCGTCTACCTTGTACAGCTTCTGCCCGTTTTTGAATAACACCGCACAGCCGTCGCCGCCTGCGATGCCAATATCAGCCTCGCCTGCCTCGCCTATGCCGTTTACAACGCAGCCCATAACAGCTACGGTTATGTTCTTGTCTATGTCCTTAGTTGCCTGCTCTACCTGTTTTGCAAGGCTGACTAAGTCTATCCTCGTTCTTCCGCAGGTCGGGCAGGATACTATCTTTACCCCCTCGCCCTTTCCTATGGCTTTGAGTATGTCCTTAGCGGCATATATCTCCTTTATCGGGTCATCGGTGAGCGATACTCTTATCGTCTCGCCTATCCCGTCACATAAAAGCGAACCAATGCCGACAGCTGACTTTATAAGCCCCATTCGCTCTGTCCCCGCCTCAGTAACGCCCAGGTGCAGCGGGTAATCGCACTTTTCGCTTAAAAGCCTGTATGCCGCTATCATTGTGGGCACATTTGATGATTTTAAAGATATTACGATATCCTCAAAATCACACTCTTCAAGTATCCTTACGTGCCCGAGGGCGCTCTCAACAAGCGCCTCTGCGCAGGGGTGCCCGTATTTAGCAAGTATATCCTTTTCAAGCGAGCCGCCGTTTACGCCTATCCTGATAGGGATATTATGTTTTTTGCATTCATCAACGACCGCCTGAACCTTATCTCTGCTGCCGATGTTCCCGGGGTTTATCCTTATCTTGTCAATACCCGCCTGCGCCGCAGCAACAGCGAGCCTGTAGTCAAAATGAATATCCGCCACCAGCGGTATGCTTATCTTTTCCTTGATAGCAGGTATGAGCGCCACCGCCGCCATATCGGGTATGGCAGCCCTCACTATCTCGCACCCTGCTTTCTCTAAAGCAACAGCTTGCTTCACCGAGCCCTCTATGTCGGTTGACGGTACATTCAGCATCGACTGAATATATATCCTGCCACCGTCAAGAACAAGCCCGCCCACTTTAACGGGTCTGCATTTGCGCATTCAGCTCTCCCCCTTTAAAACAGCTTTTTGATATCGTTGAATGTGACAATTAGCATCAGCAGCATAAGCAGTATAATGCCTATAAGATGCACCATTCCCTCATGTTCGGGCTTTACGGGGTGCCTTGTAACTGCCTCGTAGATAAGGAACATAAGCCTTCCGCCGTCAAGCGCAGGCAGCGGCAGCAGATTGAATAGCCCCACGTTTATCGTTATAAACGCCGCCATTGACAGCATCTTGATCCAAAGCGCTGCCCAGTCGATGGATTCTTCCTTTGCTTCGTCCTCTATAACATCACTTATGGTGTTCACTATACCCACAGGCCCCGAAAGGTCATTAAGGTGATATGTTCCGCTTATAAGGTCACCTAAAGAAATATATATGAGCCTGCCGTATGAAAGCGTAGACCTGCCCGCATATGAAATAACACTCAGCGGGTTGGCTTTCTGAGGCGATACCTTGAAGTCAATATGCAAAACGCCTTCGTTCTTGTCAAAGGTAACGTCTTCAAGCGTCTTCTTCTCGCCGTCTCTTATGACGACCATATCGAACTTCCCGTCCTCATCGCTCTGGAACTGGTAGGAAAGATCCATATCGGTAAATATCCTCATGCCGTTGCATTCTATTATCTTATCACCTATCTCCAGCCCTGACGCATGGGAAGATGCAGTGTCCTCAAACCAGCTCACCTGCGTGGTGGTTATGGGCGAGTTGACGATAGTGCTGATAATAAGCAGTATAAAGCCGAGAATCAGGTTCATTATAGCGCCAGCTACAACAATAGCCACCCTGCGGGGTACTGACTTATTGCAGAATGCATTCCCGTCCTCGCTCTTGCTGTCCTCACCCTCCATAGCACAGTAGCCGCCTATGGGCAGTGCTCTGAGTGAATACTGTGTGTCTCCCTTTTTCTTTTTCAGAAGACAAGGCCCCATACCGATAGAAAACTCATTGACCTTTACGCCGCAGAGCTTTGCTACGATAAAATGCCCGAACTCGTGAATAGCAATGATGATGCTGAATATCAGTATCGCTATTATAACGCTTATCGCTCCCATTCCTTTGTCCTTTCTTTATATGCTTTTATAGTTTTCTTTTACAAATTCTCTTGCCGCCCTGTCGGCTGCTAAAACGTCATCAAGCGAGGTTATCTCTTTATACTCGGTAGCTTCTAAGCACCTGCTCACAAGCCTGCCTATGTCAAGAAAGCCTATCTTCCTCTCCAAAAACAGCGAAACTGCCGCTTCATTAGCCCCGTTTACCGCTGCCGGCAGGTTGCCGCCCTTTGTTATGGCCTTTATGCAGGCAGTAAGGCAGTCAAACGTCTCGTAATCGGGCTTTTCAAAGCTGAGCGTCCCGTAATCGGTGAGCGAAAGCTCCTTCGTGTCACATTCCACCCTCTGCGGGAATATCAGAGCATACTGTATCGGTATTTTCATATCAGGCACGCCAAGCTGTGCTATCACCGAGTTGTCATTATATTCCACCGCCGAATGAACAACGCTCTGCCTGTGAACTACTATCTCTATCTGCTCAGGTTTCAGGTCAAACAGCCACATCGCCTCAATGAACTCAAGCCCCTTATTCATAAGTGTAGCAGAGTCAATGGTTATTTTATTGCCCATTGACCAGTTGGGGTGCTTGAGCGCCTGCTCTACCGTCACATTTTCAAGGTCAGCCTTCTTCTTGCCGAAGAAAGGCCCGCCCGATGCTGTGAGTATTATCTTTTTAAGCTCCTTGATATTATTCCCCTGCAAGCATTGGAATATTGCGCTGTGCTCGCTGTCAACGGGGTATATCCTGACGTTTTTCTTCCTTGCAAGGTCAATGACCAGCTTGCCGCCCGCCACAAGCGTTTCCTTGTTGGCAAGGGCAATATCCGTGCCGTGCTCTATCGCTTTAAGCGTCGGCTCAAGCCCCACCATTCCCACAAGGGAATTGAGCATTATATCTACCCCGTCAAGCTGCGCAATCGCCAATAGCCCCTCATAACCCG
>JAFYET010000299.1 GCA_017544125.1 Ruminococcus sp.
CTGGGCATAACCAACACAATAAACATCTTCCAGCCCGACATACTCTGCATAGGCGGCGGCGTATGCAACGAGGGTGACCCGCTGCTGCTGCCCTTAAAGGAGCTTGTAGCCAAGGAAGTATACACCAGAAACTCAAAGAAGAACAGCGAGATAGTAATAGCCAAGCTCGGCAACGATGCCGGCATCATAGGCGCTGCTTTCTTAGGGCTCTCACACTGATAACCATATAAAAATCTATATAAAGAAGGTAATAGGAAATGAAAAAGAATTTTTTCTGTGAGGGAGTAGACAAGGCTCCCCAGAGGTCTTTGTTCAATGCTTTGGGCATGACAAAGGAGGAAATGGAAAGACCGATAGTCGGCATTGTTTCTTCCTACAACGAGATAGTTCCCGGTCATATGAACATCGACAAGATAACCGAGGCTGTAAAGCTGGGCGTTGCAATGGCAGGCGGCACACCTATCGTGTTCCCCGCAATAGCTGTCTGCGACGGTATCGCAATGGGTCATCAGGGCATGAAGTATTCGCTCGTTACCCGTGACCTTATCGCAGACTCGACAGAGTGCATGGCGCTCGCTCATCACTTTGACGCACTTGTTATGATACCCAACTGCGACAAGAACGTGCCCGGTCTTTTAATGGCTGCCGCAAGAGTCAACGTGCCTACCGTATTCGTATCGGGCGGTCCGATGCTGGCAGGTCATGTAAAGGGTCACAAGACATCGCTCTCCTCAATGTTTGAGGCAGTAGGCTCTTACAATGCAGGAAAGTTCACCCTTGACGATGTTGATGAATTTGAAAACAAAGCCTGCCCCACCTGCGGTTCCTGCTCGGGTATGTACACTGCAAACTCCATGAACTGCCTGACAGAAGTCCTCGGCATGGGTCTTAGAGGCAACGGCACTATCCCCGCAGTTTACTCCGAGAGACTCAAGCTCGCAAAGCACGCAGGCATGGCTGTTATGGAGCTGTTAAAGAAGAACATCAGACCCCGTGACATCATGACGGAAGAGGCCTTCAAGAACGCTATCGCTGCTGATATGGCACTCGGCTGCTCGACAAACTCGATGCTCCACCTGCCCGCTATCGCACACGAATGCGGCATTGACCTTGACCTTGAACTTGTAAACGAGATAAGCGAGAGAACCCCCAACCTCTGCCACCTTGCACCCGCAGGTCCTACATATATGGAGGACTTGAACGAAGCAGGCGGCGTATATGCAGTTCTTAAGGAGCTGCTCGATGCAGGGCTCATAAACGGCGACTGCCTCACAGCTACCGGCAAGACTGTTGCTGAGAATGTAAAGAACGCAGTTAACCGTGACCCCAAGGTAATTAGACCCATAGACGACCCGTTCATGCCCAACGGCGGTATTGCAGTGCTCAGGGGCAACCTTGCACCCGACACCTGCGTTGTAAAGAGGTCGGCTGTTGCACCCGAGATGCTTAAGCATGAAGGTCCTGCAAGAGTATTTGACAGCGAGGAAGATGCTATCGCTGCTATAAGAGGCGGCAAGATAGTTGCCGGCGATGTTGTAGTCATCCGCTACGAGGGTCCCAAGGGCGGTCCCGGCATGAGAGAGATGTTAAACCCCACATCGGCTATCGCAGGCATGGGTCTGGGCTCGTCGGTAGCGCTCATCACTGACGGGCGCTTCAGCGGCGCTACAAGAGGTGCATCTATTGGTCACGTATCACCCGAGGCTGCTCTCGGCGGCAATATTGCACTCGTTCACGAGGGTGACATGATTGCTATCGACATAAACGCACACAGCATCGAGCTTAAGGTAAGCGATGAAGAGCTTGCTGAAAGAAGAAAGACATGGACACCAAGAGAGCCCAAGATAACAAGCGGCTACCTTGCAAGGTATGCTTCACTTGTTACCTCGGCAAACCGTGGTGCTGTCCTTGAAATAAAAAAGTAATTATGAAAGGGAGTAATCAGTTATGAAAAAAGTAATCGGAGCTATCCTTGGCATCATCTTTGTGGTTGCCGTTGTATGCGGTATAGTAATAGGCACTTATGTATTCAAGCAGCCTTCAAGAGAGGGCGACTCGAGAGCATTCATCAACGGTCCCTGGTACACACAGCTTGAAGACGGCACAGGTATAGTATTTGACTTTGACAAGTCGGGCGAATTCACAGCTCACTACTACCACAAAGAGGGCGAGTATGACAAGTATAAGGACAAGGATCTTATCACGAAGGGCTACTTCAAGGTAGATGAAGACAAGAAGAAGATAAAGCTGCTTATCCTCCCCGACTACCTCGAGCAGTCAGACCTTGACTTTGAGTACAACCTCAAATTCTTTACAACTATCAAGTATTCCGACCTTCAGTTCAAAATGAAGAAAAAGCACAGCGACGAGACACAGGATATTCCTGATGCAACAACAACACTTATCATAGGCAAGAAATCCTACTCGGTAACTCAGAGTCCTGACGACTTAGACGTATACAACTCTAAGACAATCGAATGGTAATTAACCATCGCTCTAAGGAGAATAAATGAAGCTGATAATCAAGAATGTAAGGGCAATTGACCCTGTGACGGGCACCGACAGTGTGACCGATATAACCTCCGAGGGCGGCATAATCACCTCGGTAGGCATGGCAGCAGACGAGAATGATGCACGAGTTATAGATGCAACGGGGCTTGTAGCATTCCCGGGGCTTATGGATATACACGTTCACTTCCGTGACCCGGGGCAGACCCACAAGGAAGACATTTTTACAGGCACAGATGCGGCAAAGGCAGGCGGCTTCACCGCCGTCTGCTGTATGCCCAATACAAAGCCCCCCATAGATAACGAGGAGCTTGTGTCATACATACTCGACAAGGCATCAAAGACGGGTGTTGACGTTTACCCCGTAGCCTGCATAACAAAGGGTATGCAGAGCTTTGAGCTGTGCGATTACGACAGCCTGAAGCGTGCGGGCGTATATGCTATATCCGACGACGGAAGACCTGTTGAGAATGCCGAGCTTATGAGAAAGGCTCTCGAGCTTAGTAAGGAAAACGGTCTTGCGGTGCTCTCCCACTGTGAGGATATGAATATCACACGGGGCGGCATAATAAATAAGGGCAAGGTTTCAAAAGAGCTGGGTGTAGGCGGTCTTGACAGGGCAAGCGAGGATTACATCACCGCCCGTGAGATAGCGCTTGCTATGAGCTGCGATGCCCATGTACACATCTGCCACGTATCGACTAAGGGCTCGGTAAACATCATAAGAGCCGCCAAGAAAGACGGCGTTAATGTGACCTGCGAAACAGCGCCGCATTACTTCACCTTTACCGAGGACAAGCTGTACAGCAGAGATGCCGATTACAGAATGTCACCCCCTCTCCGCACCGAGGAAGACAGGGCAGCAGTCGAGGCAGCTGTGCTTGACGGCACTATCGACTGCATAATCACCGACCATGCCCCCCACACTAAGGAAGAAAAGGCTGACTTTGAAAAAGCACCCAACGGCGTTGTGGGTCTTGAAACTTCCCTTGCAGCGACGCTCACAAAGCTATACCACACCGGCAAGTGTGACCTTATGCACATAGCAAGGCTCATGTCGCAGAACCCGAGAAAGATAATCGGCATACCGCCTCTGAGCATATGCGCAGGGCAGCCATGCGACCTTACCATATTTGACCCCGGCTATGAGTGGGAGGTAATTCCCGAGGAGCTGCACTCAAAGAGCAAGAACAGCGTCTTCAAGGGCGAAAGGCTCAAAGGGCGTGTGCTCTACACGGTATCAAAGGGCAAGGTAGTATTTGAACTGTAAAATAGAAGGAGTATGAAAAAATGTCATTTGACAGACTTATAGAAAAGATAGTTTCAACACAGAACCCCTCGGTAGTAGGGCTTGACCCCAAGCTCGACTATGTGCCGCAGTACATAAAGGCAAAGAAATTTGCCAAGTACGGCAAGAGCTTGAAGGGCGCAGCAAAGGCGCTGCTTGAATTCAACAAGGGCATTATTGATGAGATACACGACATCTGCCCTGCTATCAAGCCGCAGGCTGCTTACTATGAGATGTACGGCTATGAGGGCGTAAAGACACTTTACAAGACCATAAAGTATGCCAAGGAAAAGGGAATGTTCGTCATCACAGACGGCAAGAGAAATGACATAGGCGCAACAATGGAAGCCTATGCAACAGCTCACTTAGGGCTTACTGACATCGGCGGCGAGGAGATAGAGGCTTTCGGCGCAGATGCGCTGACAGTAAACGGCTACCTTGGAACTGACGGCATCTCTCCCCTGCTTGACAAGTGCGAGAAGTTTGACAAGGGCATCTTCGTGCTGGTAAAGACCTCGAACAAGTCATCAGGCGAGCTTCAGGACCTTATGATAGGTCAGAACACCGTTTATGAGACAATGGGCGATATGTGCGAGAAGTGGGGCTTAGAGCAGTCAGGCAGATACGGCTACAGCGCAGTTGGTGCTGTTGTGGGCGCTACCTACCCCGAGCAGCTGGAAACTTTAAGAAAAAGGCTTCCCCACACATTCTTCTTAGTGCCCGGCTACGGCGCACAGGGCGGCGGTGCTGAGGGCGTTGCAAAGGCGTTTGACGAGAACGGCCTCGGCGCAATAGTCAACTCTTCAAGAGGCGTTATGTGCGCTTATCAGAAGGAAGGCTGCGACGAGACAGACTTTGCAAAGGCAGCAAGGCGTGAGGTAATAAGAATGAAAGAGGACATAACCTCTTACCTGCCGAGAATATCAATATAAAACAAAGACCCGGGCACGCTCCCGGGTTTTTTACTCAAATAATCAAGAAACCTGTAACAGAATGTGCTATACTAATAACATAGAATAAGAAAGTGAAAGGTTACTCTTATATCTTACCTCTCACATCTTGCTTCTAAACGGTAACGTTACCTTATCAGGAGAGACCAAATGAACACCTTTGAAAACAGCTTTACTATCTTTATCACAGCACTTGAATATATCGAGAACAATCTCTATGATGAGTTTTCGCAGGAGGATATTGCAGCTAACTGCTACTGCTCGCTTTCCTCATTGCAGAAGACCTGGAAGTTCTGCACCTATTTAACGCTAAAGGAGTATATCGCAAAGCGGCGTATCACTCTTGCGGGGCGTGATATACTTAAAAGCGATATGAACGTGCTTGACATTGCGATGAAATATGGCTACAACTCACATGAGGTGTTCACAAGGGCATTCACAAAGGTATGGGGCGTGCCGCCCAGCAGGTTCAAAAAGGAATGGAAGGGCAGCTGTGACCTATACCCCAGACTCAACACCGATTATATCGAAAAAGAGGAGGTCATCAATATGCGTAACGTTAAAAAATTTGATGTTTCAGAGTTTTATGATTATTTGAAGAGCCAGGCAGGGACGTACATTCTCTGCTTTGACATCAGAAACCTTATGCCGATAAATGATAACATCGGAAGAGATGCAGGCGACAAGGTGATACTTGAAGCGTTCAGGCGCATTAACGAAGCGGCAGATGAGAATATGCTCTGCCTCAGAATGGGCGGCGATGAGTTTGTTATGATAACCGAAAGCCGTGATGAAAAGCAGGTAGCAGAGATAGCACAGAGCGTGCTTTCGCAAAACGACACGCCCATTATTCACAACGGGGCAGAGATCGGCGTTTCTATGTGGTGCGGAGCTATAATGATAGACAAAAAACTGCGCTACTCGGTGCTTTGCAGCGACTTTGAAACAGTGATCGGCAAGGCACGGGAAAGCGGCAAGTTTGAGTTTATGCAGTAAGGTGGAGGCTTTATGTGGAAAGACTTATCATCCCAGTGGCAGGTAGTATTTGAGCAGGCGTGGAAGGCGTTCGGCTACGGCTCCACCCCGATAGGTGCAGCTTTGTTTGACAAAGAGGGGCGGCTTGTCATCTCTGACAGAAACCGAAGCCGTGAAGAAAGCACTATAAACCGTGAGATATCTCACGCCGAAGCCAATGCTCTGCGTTCGCTTGACACAGATAGATCCAACTCCTATGAGCTTAGCCTTTTCACCTCAATGGAGCCCTGCCCTATGTGCATGGGCATGATACTTATGGGGCACATTAAAGACGTTCACTTTGCGGCATTTGATGCATACTGCGGCATGGTGCATCTCACTCAGACAGAGCCTTACTACATAGGCAAGAATGTCATCTGCACCCACGAGGGCGGTGATATGCAGCTTTTTCAGCTCACCATTCAAAGCTATTATGAGCTGCGGCATTTAGAGCGTGGCTGCTCAGACAAGGTGATAAGACAGTTTGAAGCCACAGACCCCGCTGCCGTGAACATAGCAAAGGCGCTTTACAAAGACAAGGCTCTTGATGCTCTTGCAGGGAAGAACGCCCCCTGCGGTGAAGTATATGATATGATAATGAACATGAAAGGCTCGTGCTGATGCACGGGTCTATTTATGTGTAAAAATTCAAAAATAAGTAATGACAAAGGCGGGGCTTATGTGGTATAATTATATATAGCTAAGCAAAGGGAGGGCAGACCATGCAGATAAATGATGATATGACTATGCCCGAGATAATGAACGGCTTTTATGAGGAATACGGGCTTGATTTCAGCTGGAGTTTAATAGAAACTGAGAGTATGGAAAGCACCTACCTTAAAGAGCTTTGCCTGGAACTGCTGCCCGATGACGCTTTTAAAACAAACGAGATACACGCTGTATACAAGTGCGATGCGAGAGATGAGGCGCTATATGTATCCCGTGACAGCAGCGGCAATGAGTGCTGGCGCATATATTATCTTACCTTTGCGGGGTGTTGTATGGGCTTTAGCCCCGAATATATGGAATTTGCAAGCGGCCACGATGCCGCAGGGTATATACAGGAGGAGTATATAAGAGATTATCTGTCAGACTAAGGAATGGTGAAAATGGATAGTGTTAAGAAGATAAAGATAATGTACGGTCCCTGCTCTGACAGGGTGTTCGGCTTTATCTATGAAAACGAGAATAGTGACAAAAGAAAGCACAGTGCTGTAATACTCTGCCACGGCTACAACAGCTGTCAGGCCGACCTGGAATACATGGCGCAGGCGCTGGCAAATGAGGGCTATTTAGCGCTGACGATAGATTTCAGAGGCGGCGGCACAAGGGTGATATCAATGGGCAAGACCACCGATATGAGCTTAAAGACCGAGGTCGAGGACGTTTGCGGGGCAGTTGAATTCATAAAGCGCACAAGGGGCAGTGAATTTGACAAGCTCTACCTCTACGGCGAGAGCCAGGGAGGGCTTGTATCGCTTCTGACATCGGCGATGCTCGGTGACAGGATAGCGGGGCTTTTCCTGCTGTACCCTGCACTCTGCATACCCGATGATATGAGCAAGGTGACTATCCCCGAGGGGGAAGTTCACCACCTTATGGGAATGGACATCTCGCAGAAATACCTTGACGAGCTGCCGAAGTTCGATGTATATGAGATGATAAAGAGCTTTAGCGGCAGCATGACCATAGCTCACGGCGATGCTGACCCGCTTGTGAGGATAAGCTATTCGCAGAGGCTTTACGATCAGCAGAAAGCCCTCGGGCGTAACGTGACATTTGATACTTTTGAGGGTGAGGTACACGGTTTCTCACCCATTGGTGCGGCAAGGTGGTCGCAGATAGTTATTAACAGGCTGAAAGGAGAATAAGCTTATGTATATGCAGGGCGTTTACCCCATAATAGCAAAAAAGGCTATTGCAAAGGGTATATTTGATTTCACCGTGCTTTGCCCGGAGGTCGCAAAGGAGGCACAGCCGGGGCAGTTCGTTCAGATAGCGGCTGAGGGGTTCTTTTTAAGACGACCTATCTCGATATGTGACATTGACAAGGACAAGGGCACTTTAAGGCTCGTATTTGAAGTCAGGGGCAAGGGGACCGATAAGATATCGCAGCTGAATGTCGGCATGAACATTGACATGATAGCCCCCTTAGGCAACGGCTTCAA
This sequence comes from Ruminococcus sp., assembly GCA_017544125.1. Classification (GTDB taxonomy): domain Bacteria; phylum Bacillota; class Clostridia; order Oscillospirales; family Ruminococcaceae; genus NK3A76. Next base: position 7,929 of record JAFYET010000299.1, read on the forward strand.
GGTGCTGCCCGGCAAGAAAGCCATATGTATAGGCGGCGGCATCGGCACACCGCCCATGCTCGGCATTGCAAAGGAATACGGCAAGAACGCTAAGGCAATAAGCGGCTTCAGAAGTGCGGGCATTGCCATTTTGCAGGATGATTTTAAGGCTGCGGGAGCGCAGACTATTCTCTGCACAGACGACGGCACGGCAGGCATAAAGGGCTTTGTCACTGATGCGCTCAAAGCTGAGATAGCAAAGGAAAAGCCCGACATCATTTACGCCTGCGGACCTATGGTAATGCTTAAGGGCGTGGCTTCGATAGCGCAGGAAAACGGCATAGAGTGTCAGGTATCACTCGAGCAGCGCATGGCGTGCGGTGTGGGCGCTTGCCTTGTATGCGTATGCCGCACAGTAAAGGACGGGCGTGAGATATTCTCACACGTATGCAAGGACGGTCCTGTATTTGACAGCGAGGAGGTGGCTTTTGATGGCTGACTTAAGAGTAAACGTTGCGGGCGTTGAGTTCAAAAACCCCGTTATACCTGCAAGCGGCTGCTTTGGCTACGGCAGAGAGTATGAGAAGTTCTACCCTCTGTCAAAGCTCGGCGGCATATCCGTCAAGGGCACAACAAGGTATGAAAGAATGGGCAACCCGGGTCCTCGTGTGGCTGAGACACCAAGCGGTATGCTCAACTCTGTCGGGCTGCAAAACGGCGGCGTTGAGAAGTTCCTCTCCTACGAGCTGCCAAATCTCAAAACAAAAGGCACACGCATAATCGCAAACATAGCAGGCTCATCTGTTGAAGAAAGCGGCGAGCTTGCAGCAATGCTCAACGGCAGCGGTGTTGACATGATCGAGCTGAACATTTCCTGCCCGAACGTAAAGCAGGGCGGTGCGGCTTTCGGCACTGACTGCGTGATAGCAGGTCAGGTGACAAAGGCTGTAAGAGATGCAACAGACATTCCGCTTATGGTAAAGCTCTCGCCCAATGTAACGAGCATAACAGACATAGCCAAGAGCGTTGAGGCAAACGGCGCAGATGCGGTATCGCTTATAAACACGCTTCTCGGTATGCGCATTGACATAAAGACACGCCGCCCGATACTCAAAAACAACGTGGGCGGGCTTTCAGGTCCTGCGGTGTTCCCCGTTGCGGTGAGAATGGTATGGCAGGTAGCAAATGCCGTTAAAATACCCGTTGTAGGCATGGGCGGCATAGCAACAGCCGAAGACGCAGTTGAAATGATGATGGCAGGCGCTTCGGCAATACAGGTAGGCGCTGCGATATTTGCAGACCCCTTTGCCCCCGTGAAGATAGTTGACGGGCTTGAAAAATGGTGCAACGAAAACGGCGTTGAGCGCTTAAGCGACATAGTAGGCACGGTACAGCCGTGGTGATAAAGTGCATAGAAAAAAGAGCCCCCTGCGAGGCTCTTTTTTTATGCGTTATTTTACCTTGACCTTCTTGACAGCGCTGTAGCCGCTGTATAATCTTTTGCCGCTTACGGTCTTGTAGGTACGGACTTTGACGTAGTATGTCTTGCCCGACTTAAGACCCGATATAGTCTTTGTGAGCTTTGCGCTTGATTTGCTTGCGGTCTTGCTCTTTGCAAAGCTGCTGCTTGTCGAGTATGTTATCTGATAAGCAGTGGCGTTCTTCTCCTTGGTGTATTTCACCTTGAGCTTGCCCTTGGCGGGGCTTGAAGCTGATTTAAGGGTAGTCTTGGGCGGGCAAACCTTAAAGGTCTTGCTGACGCTGCCGGAATACTTGCCCTTGCCCTTTATGGTAACTGTTGCAGTGCCTATCTTGGTGTTGTTCTTATAGGACAGTGTGTAGTCTGTGCCTGCTTTGAGAGTCTTGCCGCCTACCTTGACTACGGGCGACTGTGTAAGCGCCTTGCCGGTGTAGTGGCGGTTTTTGATATTTGTTACTGCGGCATTTTTGATGCTTGTCTGAATCGCACTATGCTTTAAGCCATTATCTTTTGCATACTTTTCAGCAGCGCTGCCTTTCGGGCAATATATAGTGAGATTTGTATTGGTAGCATTTTTATGTCCAGCACCATTTTCATCGGTATAATTATAGTAGCCGACAAAATTCATACCTAAGTTCTTGGCATTTTCATAAATAACCATTTCTCTTAGTGTGCCAATTCCATTAAAGGCAAAATCCCCTATTGATGTAACATTTTTTGGAATAGTCACCTTTTTCAAAGCAGTGTATCCAAAAGCATTTGAACTTATTTCTTTAAGTGTAGAGGGCAATTTTACGCTTTCAAGTAATTCTGCACCATAAAAAGCAAAACCTTCTATTGTCGTTATTCCCTCGGGAATTGTAACACTCTTAATGTTTATACACCGCCATAACGCACCCTCGCCTATGCTTGCAACTGACTTCCCGTTGATTTTGGAAGGTATAGTCACCTTTGTATCTTTACCGTTATACTTGCTTATCTCTACTGTTCCGTCTTTAAGTACGGTATACTCATAATCTCCATAACTCTCCGCACTCGCACTTATAAACGAGCCCAGCTCAACAGCCCCCTCCGGCAGCATAGCCGCTCCGCCGAAAACAAGGCTCAGCGCAAGAGCTGATGAAACAAATCTCTTTAACATATTTTCTACCTCCTGTATATTTATACTCTGTATATCAATTATATCACTTGTTTTTCATTGTGTCAAGAAAAATATACAAATTGTTAATATAATTATAAATTAAAATATGTCACGATACACCGAAAAGGCTTGCTTGTTATCATCATTCGGCTGGCAGTATGGCTTTTTGTCAACGCCCCCGCCCTTTGCATATACTGTAAAAAACTCACACAGAAAGGGTGATACACTTGCA